>JASHQG010000081.1 GCA_030037665.1 Acetobacteraceae bacterium | reverse complement strand
AGGCGAACTCTCTTGGTGCTCCCATGGTCGCCGTTCAGCGCGCCATCGAGGTCTCGCGCCAACCGGTGTTTTCCAAGAAGGACGTGCTCGCGGTGTTCGACATTTCCCAGCCGTCAGCGGAGAAAAGATTCTACCTGCTCGATCTAAAGTCCGAGCAGGTCACCGCCCACTACGCCGCGCACGGGCGCGACAACGGCCCCCAGGTCAAGGCCGTGAAGTTCGCGGGCTTCCAGGAGGACCTCGACATGGTGCCACTTGGCCCGCTCAAGACCGCGCATTCCGAGGTGATGGACCATTATAAGACAATCGTCGATCACTACGACGGCACCGTCTACCGCAACATGATTGTGGCCGAGCTCCAGGGTGCCGCGGCTTACAACAGCTACATCGATGACACGCCGCCGTACAAGTGGATCATCCACCCGAACTGGTACACCACTGCCGGCTTTCGGGCCAAGAACAACGGGGTGCTCGGGCGCAGCAATGGCTGCATCACCCTCGACCCTGTCGAGAACAATGCAGTCATCACACGGCTTCAGGGCGGCGCGTTGATCTATGTGACCGTCGGCGACGCGCCGATCGAGCAATATTTGTAAGTCGCGAATAGAGCGATTCTTTGCTACGCCGCTTAGATGTCTGCTTTTGGCACGACCTCGCCATTCAGAACCGAGGCGAATGAATGGCCGCGCTCCACCCTGAGCCGCCGGTCTGGTCCCGACCCATGTCGGACATTCGCAATGGGGGCCTGCACCGGCTTAGCCGCTGCTCGATTGAGGTCGGAAGCTTGGTACGATAACTGTTGAAATCTGATTTTCAGCGGTTTTCACTCTTTGAAAGGAACGCTATCGGGGGGCGACCCAGGCGACATGATGTGTCAAGCGTCGCCTCGGGATGTTCAATGAATTGCGACACGATGCCCGTCGCGCAAGGGCTGAAAAACCGCACGTTGTGCCCAAGTCTCGGGAACTCGACCCAAAGCGCACGCGCGCCGATCTCATCTGCAATCTGTCGGCTGAGCGCCACTCCGGCGACCGGATCGAATTGCCCCGACAGAACCAGGGTCGGGATGGTGGTGTCGACGGGCACAATCGGAGGCGGCCCGAGATTGGACCATTCGGGGCAAATGCCGAACCCGCGGGCCTTCTCGAATGGGCCGGAGTCCTTGGTAGGCGGCATCCGGAGATGCGGGCGGTCACGGCATTCCACAGCGGTCTGGTCAGCGATGTCGGAGGACGCGGCTTCCGTGATCAGTGTCGTGATGACGGCACTGAGGGCGCTCGTGTCGCCGTCGTGCACAGAGGCGATCAGGCGCGGCAGGCTCGGGTAGTTCCTCGGGTAGTAGATAAGATTGCCGACGATCACCTCGAAGAGCGAGGCGGTGAGCATCACGCGGTTGTCCGGTTGCTGCAGTTGCGGCGGCAGATCGACCGGCAGGGGCGCCGTGCGCAAGCGGTCCATCGTTTCGGCGTAGGTCCTTGCGAGGTCCGGGAACAACTCGGAGCAGCCCGCCGTGTCGAGCGCGCAGGTCCGGAAGAAGGCTTCGCGCGCGGCGGTCCAGATGGTCAGGCGAGGCGGGATGGGATCGGGCGGGTAAACGGAGTCGAGGACCAACGTTCGCACCGTCGCGGGATGCCGCGCCGCGAGGGTCATGGCGACAGTCGTGCCGTAGGACTCGCCGTAGACGTTCCACTGCGCGACGCCGAGCGCCTGACGTACCCAGTCGAAATCTTCGGCGGTCACCGTCGTGCCGAAATCGTTCAGGTCGATGCCCCGCGCTTTCGCGGCATCGCGGCAGGCCAAATACGTCGCGCGGCTTTGCGCGAGGTGTTCGGCAGTCGGGGCGGCCAATACGGCGAGGTCGGCTTCGAGCATGTGCGCCGTGAGGTCCGGACACAGCCGAGGCTCGGACCGGCCGGTTCCGCGCTGGTCGACCAAGATGAGGTCGCGGGCCGGGGCGTAGGGATGGCGGGCCTGGTAGTCGGCGTAGATCGTCAATGGGCCGCCCGGCCCTCCGCTGATGTAGACGACGGGGTCCGGTTGTGACGGCTGCACGGCGCTCGTGGCGACGACGACGGCCAGGTTGAAGCGTCCGGCGGCGAGGTTGCCGTGGTCGCGGGGCACCGCGACTGCGCCGCAGCGCAAGCGGGGCAGGATATCCGGCTTCAGGTTCGAGAATGAACACGGCGTTTCGACGAAGGTCGGTTTGAAGAGATCGTCTTCGGCAAAGCTTTGACCTGGCGGTGAGCAGACCGCTATCAACGTGAGCGCGGCCGCGAAGCTCATAGGCCATGGCGATTTCACGAACACACGCGCTCTCCCTGACCTCAACTCATGCATCGGCCGTCGTCTGATCTTAAGACTTCGTTTGCCCGTGTGAAAAGCGACGAGAGCCAGATCATTCACAAAAGGACTTTGCCAATAGCAGTGTGGAATTCTTGAATCTTTTCGCGTTGAATGTCCGCTCTCCACCCTAACCGGCCATTCGCTCGGGGCGTTGCTATAACGCCGTCTTCCAGCCATTACGGCCTACATCGCGCTTCGCACACAGCAAGTATTTTTGCTCTGACCTACGCTCGGCCGCTACCCCTGGCGAATACTTGTTGAACTACCTTATTCCCTGCCTTTTCTAACTGATCATCCGCGTCGCCGATCACGTGTCGCTGCAGTCGGCATTCGAGGGGGACAGCATGGCGGTCGAGCAGCGTAATTCGGAGGCCTCCTCCCGTGGCGCGCGCGGAGCTGCCCGAGACGGGAGAACGATTCGAGGGACTTCTTCCGCCGGTCGTGGCCGCGCCAGTCTTCGTCCCCGCAAGCCCGCTAGCGCCGCCCTCATCGCTCGGCGAATATGTTGCCGCTGGGATCCTGACCGCCGGCCAGGCGGCGGCGCTCCGCGCGGCCGTCACCAGCCGCAGCAATATCCCGGTCGTCGGCGGTGCCTCGACGGGCAAGACATTTCAGATGTTTATGGCGCGCCCGAGAGGATTCGAACCCCTAACCCCCAGATCCGTAGTCTGGTGCTCTATCCAATTGAGCTACGGGCGCCGCGAAGCCGCGGGGGTGTAGCCGAAGCCTGCCCCGCATTCAACCCTCACCGCGACGTGGTCAGCAAAGCCAGTTGCTGAGCGCTCCCACCAGCGGCTCAGTCGCACGCTTCCGGGGGCTCGGGCTGTGGGATGGCACCGGGGCGGAAGCCGCCGCCCTGCGGTGCCGTGGCCAGCTGCTGCAAGGTCACGGCCAACGCCGCCTGCGCCTTTTCGTTCCCCTGCACTGTGGCCTTGATCGAGGCAACGCGGCCGGTCATCAGCTCCTGCTTGTGATCCGCGAGGTAGTCCGCCGAGGCCTTCTGGTTGCCCGTATAGCCGTTCAGTTCCGGAATGACGTAGCGCGCAAACAGCTCCCAGGACCGCAGTGTGGGCTCTCGGCTTGCCCAGTCATGAGCAAAGCCGAGCACCACGCCGAAGCCGCCCGTCACCTGCTGCAGGTTGCGGATCATCGTCACCGCCTGGTCCGGCGTACCGATCACGGCCGAGCCAACGCCGCTGCCGCCACCGTTTACCTGCTCCATAAGCGCCCATTTGTCTTCCACGCGAACCGCGCCCGGCCGGCCGAGGACGCGGACATTGTATTCGTTGTGCCACCACCACAGGCCGTCGACAGCTTCGTGCTCCGCCTGCTTCTGCGATTCGGCGAGATGGAAAGATACGAGAACGCGCCAATCGCGACGATCGACGGACTTGCCGTGCTGCTTCGCCGCGTCCTCGGCAAACGACCACTGGATCGGCAGGGCGGCCAGGCCTTCGGTGGACGTCGACGCGATGGAAAGGACGCCCATGCCATATTTGCCGGCGAGCTGCATGCCGGATGGGCTGATCGAGGACGCGGCCGCCATCGGCAGGCGCTCCTGCAGCGGCAGCAGCTGCAGTTGGGTATCGTTCAGCGTGAACCATTCGCTGTGGCAGCTGAACCGTTCGCCGCTGAACAAGCGGATAATGACACCGAGTGCCTCATCCTGGCGATCGCGCAGCAGCATCTGGTCTACACCGAAGCTCCGTGCATCTGACGGCAGTGCGCCGGGCCCGGTGCCAAAGATAACGCGGCCCCGGGTTAAATGATCGAGCTGCACGATCCGCTGAGCGACAGTGAAGGGATGGTGGTACGGCAGCGACACGACTCCGGTGCCAAGCCTGATACGTTCAGTGTGTTCGCCGGCAGCAGCAAGGAACAATTCAGGCGAGCCGATCATCTCCCAGCCGGAGGAGTGGTGCTCGCCGCACCAGAATTCGTCGAACCCGAGTTGGTCAAGATGCTCAACGAACTTCAGGTCGCGGCGGAACTGCAGCGTCGGGTGCTCGCCGACCGGGTGGTGTGGGGCGAGGAAGGCGCCGAATTTCATGCGTTGCACGGGTTTGGCCTCTCGGGTGCGAAGAGTGAGTGTTTATGAGACTGCGTCAGATCAGAGCGTCAAGGGGCCGGATTCCGTTACGGGATGGCACGCAGGTTGACCCTTTTTCGGAGGGGCAAAATCCGTAAAGCGATAGACTCATGAACGGACACGTAACGAGCGGTGCGCCGATGCCCGCATGCCTACGCAACAAAAACCCGAAGTCTCATCGGGTCGAAGTTGTCGTGCGTGGGCAGAAGCCTACGCCGACGCGTGCAACTTCTCCAGCTCGCGCAGGATCGACTCACCCATGACGTTCGTGCCGACCTTGGCGGTGCCCGGCGCCATGATGTCCGCCGTCCGCAAGCCTGACGCCAGCACGTTGGTGCAGGCGCGTTCGATCATCGTGGCATCTTCGTCCATGCCGAACGAATAACGCAGCAGCATTGCGAAGCTGAGGATCTGCGCCAGGGGATTGGCAATGCCGCGGCCGGCTATATCCGGTGCACTGCCGTGGATCGGTTCATAGAGCGCGTACCGCCTGCCATCTGGCTGCACAGCACCGAGTGTGGCTGACGGGAGCATACCCAGGCTGCCG
>JASHQG010000800.1 GCA_030037665.1 Acetobacteraceae bacterium | reverse complement strand
TCGGCGCCTGTTTCGGCCCCGATCTCGGCGCCCGCCCAGCTGCCGGCAATCCCGCCTGCCGCCTCCTCAGTATGCGTGCCTATATGGCCGCCGTCCTGCTGGAACGCCTGCCCAAGCTGCCACGCGTCGCCGGCAACGGCCAACGGCAAGGTGACCTTGCCGGCGGTCTCGAGCCCCGCGCCGAACCCGCGCAGGCTGTCGTTCTCGGCCAGCGCCTCACCATCCTTCGCGGCCTGCAGCCGCACACTTTCGCCGTTGGACGTGCGTCCCAGTTTTGATTCGATGTCGATCCGCTCCGCATTGCGCGGATCCTCGGTGGGAAGATCGACCCGAACGTCGACAACACGGCGACCGTCTTGGGTCGGCACCTCGGTCGCGACCCGGGCTCCCGCAGCACGATAGCGGTCGGCGATAGCGTCGCGCGCCAGGTCGCCGTTGATATTGTTGGCGCGCGCCTGCGGCTCGCCGCTCGACTTGTCGAGGCCGCCCGCAGGGACCGGGTTCACGCTCCGCTCGACCTCGATCCCATGGGACTCCAGCATCTCCCGCAAGCCGTCGGTGAAACCGCCCTTGCCGGTCCACGGGCTGGTGGTTGCTTCCCAACGTTTGGTCAGGATCGGGTTGTCGAGCAGCAGCTTGTAGCCGGCCTTCGACAGGCCGCGGCTGCCGCCGGCCGCAACGTCGGAGCCGTAGCGGACGGCATCACGGACGTCGGCATCGAAATGCTGCGCCTCGGCCGGATTCCGCGCCGCGAGCGTCTGCGAGATGTCGGTGTAGGCGCGCGAAGCCAACTCCATGTGCCCAGGCACCGCCTGCGCGACCGCTGCCGCCAGCGCCTTCGTGTCCACCGCGCCGGTGCTGGGGTCGGTCGCGGCCGCGATCACGCTGCCGGCGTTGACCGTGCCCGGTTCGCCGTGGTCCGGCGGCATGTTCTTCGCGTCCGCCAATGCCTGCTGCCACGCTGCACCATAAGCTTGGCCCCTCATCTCATTGGGATACGTGGCACCGCACGTCTCAGTGATTGTGCCGCCATCCCCGGTTATCGCTTCCATGCAACGTTTTCCCTCGAGACGCTGGGCGGTGCGCCGCTCGCGTTTTGCTAACGGGACTGGACAGTGAGTGCCAGTCAATTTGCCGAGCAGGGACCGTCATGCAGGTGACGTACAGGCATCGGTCGCTGCCCGCTACATGCCGGGACCGCTTGCCTCGATCTGCGATGCGGCCGACGTCCTCGTCAGGCTCGACGCCCGCTTGGCCACGGCGGCGGAACGGATCCGGGAAGGGGTGGTCACCCGCATGGCATGTGCCGAGACCGCAGGCTTGATCGACCATCCGCAGGCATCGCCACGCCGCGCCTGATGCGCTCGTCGACGATGAGATGGCGCCACTCAATGATGTGCCCTCTCATGGCAGTAAGCGGCAGCCCGACACCGTTCCCGGAAAGCATGAGGTTCCAGTCGCCGGACGGGGTGATAACCGCCGGGCGGTTTTCCATCTCCGGCACGCTGTGTCGGGGCATTCATGGGAGTTGATCCGGTGGTTCGAGCGACGCGACAAACCGGACCACTCATCAGGAGCGCTCCTGCGTGAGGCAAAACGCACCTCATGTTCATTTTCGCGCAGCAGGGTGTACCGTGAAAGGTCCTCGCGGTACGCATGTCTCGACCAATGCGCCGAACCGCTGCGGCTAGTACATCACGCCAACAGGCGGTCTCATTTGAAGTGATTCCATGCTCAATTATCGCGCGCTGGGCACGTTCAACGAGGACCATAGTAGCGGCTTAGGTTTGAAGGGCACGCGTGTGTGAGCTTTCGGATGGCAGTGGGCGCGTAGGGGCTGGCTTACGAAGATCCCGAAGAAGCGATTGAGCAATCAGGCAAGCGTACGCATCCTTCGAGAAGGGGCGGGACTGCACTTCAACCGACACACGGAGGCGGACCTGGATGCTTTTTGGACGGCAATCACTGGCGAACTCGAAGACGTACTCTTCACGACCAGCTAACCTTCTGGCGGGACTAGCGTCTAGGCCAGCCCGCTGCTCCAGCCAGTACGAGGCGGTTCGAGAATCGCTGCATGATCGTGCTGGTAGCACCGGTCAGGATCTGCACATGGTCAGGGCGTTCGGCGGATCACAATGCGATTGGCTGTGAGAACGACGACCCTCTTCAATCAATGTCGTGCTGCGTAGCCGCAGCAGCGCCAGGCCGCCAACCAGCATCGACTTGACCTCTGCGTCGAGTACGTCACGCTGATACCAGATCGAACTGCCGTCTGCCCCACCGGAGGAGCATCGCGCATGTCTATCTCCACCCACATGGTTGCGATGCGCGACGGTATCCGTCTTGCCACCGACGTCCACTTGCCCGATGGCGCCGGCCCGTTCCCGGTGATCATGGAGCGCACACCTTACGGACGGCATGAGACCAGCCGCTCCGAAATCACTGCAGCCAATCGCACGCCGGCGACGCGCGCGGAACTCGCTGCGTATTTCACCACACATGGCTATGCCGTGGTCTATCAGGACACGCGCGGACGCTACGGATCTGACGGCCGTTTCGTTAAATACCTGTCGGATGGCGAGGACGGTTACGACGCGTGCAACTGGCTCCGCGACCAGTCGTGGTGCGACGGACGCATCTGCACCATGGGCCTATCTTATGCGGCGCACACCCAGGCGGCGCTGGGTTGCCTGGACCCGCCGGGGCTGATTGCTCAGGTGCTGGATTGCGGCGGCTTCGCCAGTTCCTGGAAATCCGGCATCCGCCAGTCCGGCGCCTTCGAACTGAAGCAGGCGACCTGGGCGTTCAAGAATGCGCAGGTCTCTCCGGAAGCGCAGGCCGATCCGGTGCTGCGCGCGGCGCTAGCGGCCGAGGATATATGCGAATGGTTCGCCCGCATGCCGTGGAAACCCGGCCACTCCCCGCTGCGTCACCATCCCGACTACGAAGCCTATTTGTTCGATCAATGGACACACGGCGCGGACGATGGATTCTGGCGCCAGCTCGGCATCTGGACCGAGGGTTGGCACGATCGGTACTCGCAGGCCGCCTGCGTGCATATGTCGTCGTGGTGGGATCCATATCCGCTGACCGCCACCAGTAATTACATCGGACTGAAGCGCGCCGACCGCGGGCCGCAGCGGCTGATTCTCGGGCCATGGACGCATGGCGACCGCAGCAACCATTGCTTCGGTGATGTGGAATTCGGGACGGATGCGCCGCTCGATTCCTGGGCCGGTGATTGGCGCGCATACCGGCTGCGGTTTTTCGATCATGTGGTGAGGGGGGCGCCACTGGATGAGCCGGCGGTGCGCATCTTCATCATGGGCGGCGGCTCGGGCCGGCGTGACGAAGCGGGTCATCTGCTGCATGGCGGGCGGTGGATTACGGCAGCAGACTGGCCGCCGCCGGGAATCGATGTTGTCCCGTTCCATCTGCACGGCGACGGTCGGCTGGATCGTACCGTGCCGGCGACCGGTGCCGCACCGCTGTCCTACGACTTCAATCCGGCGCGTCCGGTGCCCACGATCGGGGGGGCGATGAGCAGCCTGGATCCCGTGGCGTTCGCGGGGAGCTGGAACCAGGTTGAGGGGCCGGACTTCTATGGCTGCAAGCCGCCCTATCTGCCACTGGCGTCACGCTCCGACGTGCTGGTGTTCCAGACCGAGCCGTTGCGCGAACCGGTCCAGGTGGTAGGGCCGATCGAGGCCGAACTCTGGGTTTCGACCGATGGGCCCGATACCGACTTCACCGCAAAGCTGATCGACGTGCATCCGCCGTCTGCCGACTACCCTTGTGGCTACGCGATGAACCTGACCGACGGCATCCTGCGCCTGCGCTACGCCGAGGACTCAGCACGTCCGCGCCTGCGCCGGCCAGGCGAACTCGTCCGCATCCGCATTACCCTCTTCCCGACCGCCAACGTGTTCATGCCCGGCCATCGCATAAGGCTGGATATCTCGTCCAGCAATTTTCCCAAGTTCGACGTGAACCCCAATACCGGCGAAGCAGAGGGCGTGGCGCGGCGGCGACGCATCGCCGTGAACACTGTGTTCGCCGATGCGGCACGGCCGAGCAAGCTACTGCTGCCGTTGCTGCCTCTTTGAACGCGGCAAGATATGTCGATCGTCGGGAGGCGGCCAAGACAAACTGTCAGCCTCAACGATTGTCGCGTTGCCATTGATGACGGGACGCCGGAACACGGGAACCAATGGGTCACAATTGCCCATGACGCCGGCCCCTCTCATCTTCGCCCATCAGACTCCGGCCTTGTTCACGCTCCAAAAAGTGGCGACGCCTGGGAGTATGCCGCTCACTGTCTCTCGATAGGCAGTGGGCTGCTAGCACATCCCGATCACCACCTTGGGCAGGTCGATGAGCGTGTGGCGCTGGATCTCTCGGCAACGAGTTGAGCCGTCGTCCGGTCCCGTGCGTCCAGCCATTGGCTACGCAACTCTTCCAGCTGATAGCTCTGGGGCCAACCGAATTAAGCTTGTGGCCTGGTCCGCAGCAGCGTGTTCGCCACTTGATTGAACTGGCTGAGGCCTGGTCCGGGACCGATTCAAATGTTCCATCCGCCTCTGTCGGCCGCGTCCTTGCGCAACCTTCGCGTCGCGACCGAAGCCCGCTCCATCTCCGCGTAATCGGCGTTTTCAGGGGTTTCAGGTTTACATTCCGCAACGGATCCGCCGAACATGTCGTCCAGACATCGCTAGCGTCCCTCCGGCGCTACTCCGGCGCCGACCTGTCGCTTCCCTCTCGCCACGCCGACGACAACATTCGCAGCAGTGTTTCGCGGGCAACCACGCGACACTTGCGGTGCGCGGGAAAGTTGGCGCCGTGGAAGCCGGGGTTGAGAACGCCAAACCCTTACTTGAAGAAGAGGCTGTGCATTTTTCCGCGACCGCGGCCTCGAACGGGCGAATCTCGGCCCGTAAGAAGCCTTGCGGCGTAACGCGCTCGGTGCGACATCCGATCGGTCACGTAAGCCGAAAGGGAATGGGTATGAGGCGCTGCATCGGGCTGATCCTGCTCACTCTTGCAACCGCGCCAGCAATGGCAGCACCGATCGGCGCCTGGGAGGCGTCGCAGAGTGCCGGATGGTCGAAGCCGATGTTGGGCGAAGCCGAGACATTTGCTGGG
>JASHQG010000799.1 GCA_030037665.1 Acetobacteraceae bacterium | reverse complement strand
GCACATCGACTGTACGCGGCTCGACATGGATGTCGGGGCCCCACACTGCATCTAACATTTCCTCGCGGGAGAACACGCGGCGGGGATGTTGCATCAGGAACTCGAGCAGGCGGAACTCTGTCGGTCCGAGATGCACGCGGCGGCCGTTGCGGGTGACGCGGTGCGCCGCGAGGTCCATGGCGATGTCGTGGAAGGCGAGCTGCCCTTTCGCGGCCACAGAACCAGAGCGGCGCAGCAGCGCGCGCATGCGCGCCAGCAGCGAGTCGAGATTGAATGGCTTGGTGACGTAATCGTCGGCGCCGGTGTTCAGTGCGCGCACCGCGTCCTGATCCTCCGTACGCGCGGTCAGCATGATCACCGGCAATTCGCGTGTCGCCGGTCGGCGGCGGATCTGGCGGCAGACTTCGATACCGGACACCACAGGCAGCATCCAGTCCAAAAGCACAAGGTCTGGCTGCGTCTCGGCGATCCGAGTCAGCGCTTCCTGGCCGTCGGCCGCTTCGTCCACGCGAAAGCCCTGCTTTTCCAGGTTATAGCGCAGCATCGTCACCAGCGAGGCTTCGTCCTCCACTACCAGCACCATTGGTTTGGTCGAGCCGGACATACCGTCGGGCATGAGTTTTCCCCTGACTGCTGACATCAATCCTTTGGCCTCACGACAGCGTACGCGGCATTCTGATGACCCTTTGGACGCGCCTCGGGCAACACCTCTCCGGTCGCCGCGTAATACACCATCTCGGCGATATTCGTCGCGTGATCGCCGATCCGTTCCAAGTTCTTGGCAATGAACAGAAGATGCGTGCACGGCGTTATGTTGCGCGGATCTTCCATCATGTAGGTGATCAGCTCGCGGAAGAGCGCGTTGTAGAGGTCATCGACGGCCTCATCGGAGCGCCAGACGCTGATGGCTTTTTCGGTGTCGCCGTCGCCGATCGCGTCGATGATCGTTTTCAGTTGCTCCTGAACCAGCCGCGCCATGTTGCCGAGTCCGATCAGCGGCGCTGGCAGGGTGAATTGCGCCAGAACGATGCTGCGCTTCGCGACGTTGGTGGCGTAATCGCCGATGCGTTCCAGTTCGCCGGAGATTTTCAAAGCCGCGACGATCTGCCGCAGGTCCCCCGCCATCGGCTGACGCAACGCCAGCAGGCCAACGACGAATTGCTCAGCCTCGTGTTCCAGTGCGTCCACGTTGGGATCTGAATCGACAGCACGTGTTGCGGCGCTGGCGTCGCGATCCAGAATCGCCGTCGCCGCCAGTGCGACCTGGTTTTCGACGATGCCGCCCATCTCGGTCAGGAAGTTGCGCAGCCGCTTGAGTTGCTGATCGAAACTCCTCACCAGGTGTTCCTGAGTGTCGGCCATTGCTTGCATCTCCTTCCCGGTCAGCCGAACCGGCCAGTGATGTAGTCCTGGGTTCGGCGCTCGCGCGGCGCAGTGAACATCTGCTGGGCCGGTGCGACCTCCACCAGCTCACCGAGCTAAAAGAATGCCACCTGGTCCGCGCAGCGTGCCGCTTGCTGCATGTTGTGCGTTACAATTGCGATTGTGAAGTCCTCTTTCAGTTCGTCAATCAGTTCTTCGATCTTCAAAGTGCTGATCGGGTCGAGCGCGCTTGTCGGCTCATCGAACAGGATGACCTGGGGACGCACGGCGATTGTGCGCGCGATGCAGAGGCGCTGCTGCTGGCCACCCGAGAGGCCCAGAGCCGAGGTGTTAAGCCGATCCTTGACTTCGTCCCATAGCGCACCGCGTCGCAGTGACCATTCGAGGCGCTCGTCCATCTGCGATTTCGACAGCTTCTCATGCAGCCTCACGCCGAACGCGATGTTTTCGTAGATGCTCATCGGGAATGGCGTTGGCTTCTGGAATACCATGCCGACCTTGGCGCGCAGCGCGTTCAGGTTGACGTTCGGCTCGATGATGTTCTCACCGTCCATCATCACTTCGCCGGTGGCGCGCTGGCCTGGATAGAGATCGTACATGCGGTTCAGAACGCGAAGCAGCGTGGTTTTGCCGCTACCCGAGGGTCCGATCATGCCAGTGACCTGGCAGTTCGGCAGATCAAGGTTGTTGTTCTTCAGCACCTGGTTCGCGCCGTAATAGAAATTCAGGTTGCGGATGGCGATTCGCGCGTCGTTCATCGCGACGTCCGCTCGGTCCGCTATGGCGCCCAATGTCTCCGACTGTCCCTGTTGCTCGTTCATCGTTGTGCTCATTCCATTCAACTCCGGGCGCATCATACGGAACCGGCGGTGATCGGCTCGATGGCCGTCCCGCACCGCAGGGCAATGCGCAGTCGCGCCGTCGCTCGGTAGGTCAGCGCCCGCGCACTGGCCGTGGGCCTGAGCGCGGCCGGTTCGCAAGGGCCACGTGTGTGGCAGGTACTGCTAGGCACGATCCGCCCTCGTCAGGAGTCTTTGGCACAATGGACAAGCGTCTCCTAGGCGTCGCGCGCGACGTGCAGATTGCAGTTCGATGAAGGTTCGATGACAGAGCCGGCTCGTTGCTGTAGCTATCTTAGGCAGTAGACTGGATATCTATGACATGTTATCCGGTTCTCTGAGCCCACACGGCGAGCGTGGCAATGGCGGTTGGTTCACCACGCCCAGAGAGGGCCTCCGCTCCGTCCACCAGTGGCGGGAGCGCCATTGCCCTTGATCGTTCGACGTGCTGCAAGGAACATCCGCCCAACCGGCTGCCCCGCGCTGCGCACAGGTGAGGTCGGAACGGAGAGCGTCGTGGGTCGGGCGCACCGCATCGCTCCATTGCCACTCCGGGTCAGCCGATCGGCTCGAGATCCAGCCGCAAGATCTCCGCGTTCTCGCCAACCGAGGGGAATCGCTTCAGGATCAGCGGATCGTGTCCCGGAATGATATGCTCCGGCCCGTCCGCCAGCCCATTCAGAATGTCGAATCCCTTCAGCATCCGAGCGACATCGACGACCACAGGGAACGGCATACGCTTGCGAATATTTCCCCACAGATGAGTCGCATC
>JASHQG010000798.1 GCA_030037665.1 Acetobacteraceae bacterium | reverse complement strand
GCGACCGCAATAGCCGGGTGTGTGTCGTTGAGCTGGACTGCCCACTTCTCATGGAACGTCTCCAGCGGCCGACCCAGGCCCCGGTGGATCCGAATCATGTCTTGCAAAGAGCAACTGACAAAGAAATACTGCTGTTGGAGGCGAAGCACCCTGCCTTGGAGTAGTTCGTCGTTCGGGTAGAGCACCTTCGTGATGTTCTCCGACTCCATCTTGTCGGCAACTGCGCGGTAATAGTCACCGTGGTTGAAGGCGGCGAAATCGAACGATTCCACGGCCTCGGCCTTCCAAAGGCGAAGCGTGTTGCAGGTGCCGACCCGATATCCCAAGATCGGCGTGTCATAGGCTTCGCCTTTGACCTCCGTCTCGGGGAGCCAACGGACCTGGTATCGTCCGTGTTCGTCTTGGCCGGCCTCGGTGCGGCCGCCGAATTTTACTTCGTAGTAGATTTCCGGCCGGACGATTTCCCAGGGGTTGCCAAAACGGAGCCACTTATCCGTGACCTCTACCTGCCAGCCGTCTTTGATGGCTTGCTCAAATATTCCAAACTCGTAACGGATCCCGTAGCCGACGGCGGGCACTTCCAGGGACGCAAGTGAATCCAGAAAGCACGCGGCGAGCCGCCCAAGGCCACCGTTGCCCAGGCCGGGTTCCTCCTCCTGCTCAATCACTTGATCGAGATCAAGACCAAACTCGGAGAGAGCCTGCCGGGCCGGTTCAACGATCCCAAGATTCAAGAGATTATAAGCCAGATGTGGGCCAGGCAGGAATTCCGCGGAGAGATACGCAACGACGCGCGCATCCTGCTCAAGGCATGCTTCCATAGTCCGCACGCCCTGCTTGTGGACGCGATCCCGGACGGTGAGCGCCAGTGCTGTATAAATGTCGTTGGGTGTTGCTGCCGTCGGAACCCGCCCGAGGTCGCAAAGGAGATTGTCGATGAATGCTTGCCTCAGATCGGCGACACTCATACCCGTTCGGACACCCACCCCGGGTGACAGTTCGCACGATCGCAGACGGAGAGACTGCGTCCTCTGCATCATCGTCTCCTCTGTCCAAGGTTGTACGCGCGTTCCGCTGGTCACAATCGCGTTCGAAATTGTGCCATCGGTTTGATGCCAGGAATAACGCGAACGTCTACACCATGTGTCGGGAGCCTGAGGCTGAGTTCACGAACTCGTGACACGCTCGGCTGAACACCCGCGCTTATAGCCTGACTCCTGTGAACCCGAAGGAATGATCGAGGAATCGGCCATGAACGTCCCTGACCTCGGCGCCGCGCGCTTTCCGTCGCCTCTCAAGCGCTGGGTGAGCGAGTCGGAGCGTGTCCCCGCGACGATCCTTCGTACCGCTGATGCGCAATCGGACGCTGGCCTGCTATTTGAATTGGCGGGCGCGCGCAAAAATCTCTTCTTCGATCCACCTGAAACGCGCGCTGGCATAGTGACGTGTGGGGGCCTGTGTCCCGGACTTAACGATGTGATTCGGTCGTTGTTTTTTGAAATGCATCATGCCTATGGCGTAAAGGAGGTGCTCGGTTTCCGTTGGGGATATCAAGGGCTGGATCCGGAACTCGGCGCCGAACCTGTCGCTCTCACACATGAGATCGTGGACAGAATTCATCTGCAAGCCGGCACGATCCTGGGCACGTCACGCGGTCCGGTAGACAAGACGCGTGCCGTGGAGAATCTCATCCGCCGTCGCATCAATATTCTTTTCGCCATCGGCGGTGATGGGACGCAGCGGGGGGCCCGGGCCTTTTTTGACGAGGCCCAAAAGCGGGGTCACGCGCTCTCGGTCGTGGGGATCCCAAAGACCATCGATAATGATATCCCATTTGTTGCGCCCTCGTTCGGCTTCCTCACCGCGGTTGAGGAGGCCACCAAGGTGTTACAGCGCGCGCATATTGAGGCACGCAGCGTGAAAAACGGGATCGCGGTAGTAAAACTCATGGGCCGACACGCCGGATTCCTAGCTGCCGAAGCGACGGTAGCGAGCCAGGAGGTGAACTTCACACTTATCCCCGAAGTGCCGTTTCGGCTGGAGGGGCAAGGGGGATTTCTCACTGCACTCGAACGACGGATTGTGGAACGCCAGCACGCGGTCATTGCCGTCGCCGAAGGCGCGGGACAGGACCTGTTGGGGAACACCGGAAACGAGCGTGACGCATCAGGAAATGTCAGACTGGGTGATATTGGTTTATTTTTACGCGAAAAAATCGAGGCCTGGTTTAATGCGCGTCGGATTCCCATTGTGATGCGCTACTTCGACCCGGGCTACATCGTCCGTAGCAGCCCGGATAATGCGGAAGACGCTGTCCTTTGCGATGCGTTCGCGCGGCATGCCGCCCATGCAGCCATGGCCGGCAAAACCGGCGTGGTGATCGGTCTGCTGCACGACCACTTTATTCACGTCCCGATCGAACTCCTGGCAACGCAACAGAAACGGCTCGATCCTGACAGCTCGGTCTGGAGCGCCGTGCTCGCGGCGACCGGTCAACCGCATCACTTTGAGTGAATTGTGACGACGATCGTTCGCGAGACGCGCGCTCCGGTGCGCGAGCTCTGACTTCCGGTCTGCTAGCCAAGCGAACCACTTTGCCGCGAGCTTTGCACCCAGCTCATCGGTGACGTCGTGAAACCGTCGACATGCAGAAATTCCAGACGATAGTTATCGTCCGGGTTTAGCGTCGAGGGCCCCGCCACCAGCAGGGCGACGCGTCCGGAGATTTGATGCTCCTGTAGCCATGTCCGGGCGAAATCACGCCAATTGCTGGGCCCCTGGGCCAACTGGACGGGCTCCACACCGTAGGAAAAGACCAGACCCTGGCACACAGCCGGGTCGGCGCTGAGGGCAACAAT
>JASHQG010000797.1 GCA_030037665.1 Acetobacteraceae bacterium | reverse complement strand
TCCAGCCTCGGCACTATCCTGGGTCCCGGTATGAGTATGGGAATGTTGGGTTCGGCCTCCTTGGACATGCGCTCTCGTTGCACGCAGGCCGATCTTATGAGGAACTGGTGATATCGCGTATCTGCACACCGCTCGGTCTGAATGATACACGCATAACACTGACGCCCGATATGAGGCGGCGGCTTACCCCGGGACATGATACAGGATTGCGGACAGTACCAAATTGGGACTTGCCGACGCTCGCGGCGGCAGGAGCACTGCGATCTACGGCCAATGATCTCCTCCGGTTCCTGCAGGCCGCTCAGCAGAAACGGGAAACGAGCCTGGCACGCGCCTTTGCAACGTTGCTCGATGTCCGTCGACAAACGAACAGCGCAGGACTTTATGCCGCTGCGGGTTGGTTTGTGCAGTCCATGCGTTCTGATGAACTGGTTATCAAGAGTGGTGGTACCGGCGGCTATACCAGTTTCATTGGCTACTCCAAGCGAACCGGTATTGCCGCTGTACTGCTATCTAACGCAGCAGGCGGCGATCGAACCACGCAGATCGGGCGGCATCTGATCAACGCCGCTTTTCCAATTCCCGCCTCGCATCAACAGGTTCCAATTGATCCAGCCAAGTTTCCAGCCTATATCGGGCGCTATGCGCTAACGCCACAGTTCATTATCACCGTCACATCGACGGATGGCCGTTTGATGGTGCAAGCTACTGGCCAGCGCGAATTTGAGCTATTTCCCGAAGGCGAAACGCGGTTTTTCCTCCGGGCGGTCGATGCACAAATTACATTCGAGTTGGGTACGGATGGACAAGCCGAGGTCCTGATGCTGCATCAGAACGGGCGAGATCGGAGAGCGGCCCGCATGCCCTGAAGTCGGGATTTTCAAGACACAGCCAACTGTATCGGAGTTCTTGAACTCGTACTCAAAAAGGCCCGTTCTGAACAGCACCTACCTCGCTGTGATGACGCCGGAGTGGACGAAAGCTCCCATCAGTCCGAGCCAGCAAATGACCGCTTTCTGGATCGTGCGCTCGGCGGTTGGGCGGCTACGATGGGTCGAGACCGGTAATGGGATTGGGTAGCTGGTATCAGACGATCAGCACAAGTGCGTTCAGAACCACTCGCATGCGGGTATCACCGACTGATCGAACATTTCGACGTGAGCCTCGAAGTGACCTCCCCTCATCAACACGAGCCACGAATTTTCGCTCGGTGGCCGATGGGTTGTTCCAGTAGCCGAGACCCATCACCGGATCAGGTCGGCGAACGGCAATATGACCGATCGTACTCGGTGGCCGGCTTCCGTCGGAATCACGCGTTCGCCGTGGCGCTATGATGCGACATCCGCTGGTCCGCTGCAGTTGGCGAAGATTTGCCGCACCCGCCGTTGCCACTGCGAACCGTTGCTCGCTGGTGGGCGCTCTTTGGTGGCCGGAAACCGGCGTTCGCGCTTTTCAGCGTCAATTACGGCAGTGTGCCGCCCATGAACCAAACCGCGCTGATCGAGGTCCTGAGGACATACGACGCCGCTCTCCGCGAGAACGGCGCGACGGGGCTCTTTCTTTTCGGTTCCCGGGCCATTGGCATCCCGCGCCCCGCCAGTGATCTCGATCTCTTCATCGACT
Organism: Acetobacteraceae bacterium; assembly: GCA_030037665.1. Taxonomy (GTDB): domain Bacteria; phylum Pseudomonadota; class Alphaproteobacteria; order Acetobacterales; family Acetobacteraceae; genus JASHVB01. Next base: position 1,177 of record JASHQG010000797.1, on the reverse strand, counting down.
ACGACCCGAAGGCGAAAGTTCCGAACACGTTCCGCCTCATGCAAATCGAGGAGGACATTTCGAAGGCTTTGGGCATCCCGGTGACGATTACGACGCGGAACGCCCTTCACCCGCTGATGAAGGACAGCATCGAGCAAGACGCCATCCGGGTTTCGTAGCGCCGAAGGACCCAACAATTGCCGTTCGCGATTGCCTCGCCGAAATCGCGGTGTTGCGTGAGATCGAGGCGCGCACGACGTTGCAGACCCCCCGCGACGATCCGATCGTTCGTCGTGCGGCGGCCTGCGCGATCGAGACCATATCGGAGGCGGTGCGCCGCATTCCCGAGGGCTGGCTCGCGGACTTCCCAACCGAGCCATGGGACCAGATCAAAGCCATCGGCAACCGCCTCCGCCACGAGTACTTTCGCGCCGACGATGTCATTCTGTCGGAGATCATCGCGACCGACGCTCACGTCCCGAAATCCGTGATGGAGGCGATGCTGGCTCGGCATGACGGCGAGAGCCCGCGCTGAAGCGCTCGAATCGTAGCCGCACCGGTGGGCGCGGCGTGCAAATCGGCGCCGTCAGGCCGGCCCGTCGTAGTCTGGCGCAGTAGCGCGCCGCGCTCGATGAAGATGGGCGGAGGCGTTTCCAACCCCATGGTCGGGCAGACGCTCGCGCACGCGATCTTCTCCGCAGTCGAGGCAAGCAAGCGTATCAGCGCGGGATCCGCCCACGAATTGGCGAGTCTGCAACGGATACGGGCACATGGCCGTGCGATAAGGGCGAAATGGTGTTGGAAACTTTCAAAAACCCCGCAACGACGGATCTGGGGGTTAGGGGTTCGAATCCTCTCGGGCGCGCCAATCGTTTCAGGCACTTAGCCAACCATCGCCCAGCGCCGGTGGCACCTTGGATCCCGATTGGGTTGCCGCCTGTTTGCCGCGACCGATCCCTGGGGCGCCACCCATTGCCTGCGCCGCCGCAATTCCAGATTCCCGCGCCGAAACCGGCTCCGAGGCCATGCCGGAGCGACCAGCGGATCAGGCCAGCGAAGGGACCAGCAGCCGTGCAGCCTGTCAGACGGTCAGCCTGGCAGGCGATTTCTTATTTGCCTTCGACCTCAAGGACCAAGTCGATGTTGCCCCGCGTTGCGTGACTGTAGGGGCAGACCTTCTCATGGGCCTCTTGCACCA
>JASHQG010000796.1 GCA_030037665.1 Acetobacteraceae bacterium | reverse complement strand
GTTCTGCTTTCTCTCCTGCTCGCGCCGGAACTCCACCTCACCCGGATACAATACTTCCTTGAACCCCGCCGCTGGTGGCGTCGCCTTCAGGTATTGCGCGAACTCGGTCACCTCGCGCTTGAATGTCTCCAGATCGCGGAACGCAGCGACATTGAACACGGCGATGAAGCAGCCGTCATTGTGCCGCCCGGTCGGCTCGACACCGAACCCCAGCCCCGTCAGCAGCCCGGAGAAAATTTCCACGATCGCCGCCAGTCCGTACCCCTTGTATCCCTCTGCACCACCCAGCGGCAGCAGCGCCCCGCCCTGGCGCAGCACGCGCGGATCGGTGCTCGGCTTGCCGTCCTTGTCGATAAGCCATCCGCTCGGCACTTGCTCGCCGCGCGCCGTCGCGACATTGATCTTGCCCGCCGCCGCAGCCGACGTCGCCATGTCAAAGAACAGCGGCCCTTCAAGATTCGAGGGAATGGCGAAGCAGATTGGATTGGTGCCCAGCCGTGCCTGCGCGCCGCCGAACGGCGCGACCGCCTTGGCGCTCCGGCCCGAGTCAGCCGTGATCATCGCGATCATGCCCTCGCGGGCCGCCATCAGCGGATACGATGCGAGCCGGCCGATATGGCTCTGCCGGAAGACTGTCGTGGCGGCGACGTTCTGCTTCTTCGCCTTGTCGATCGTGTAGCGCATCGCACGGTCGGTCACGACGTAGCCAAAACCCCAGTGGCCATCAATCACCGTGCTGGTCGCGGATTCCTGCGTGATCACCCATGGCGCACCCGGTACGATGTGCCCGGCCTTGATGCGGTCGATATAAGTCGGGATCAGAATGATACCGTGGGAATCATGGCCTACCAGGTTCGCGCCGATGTTGTAGCGGGCGATGGTAGCGGCCTCTTCTTCCGACGCACCGGCGGCTGTCAGTAGCCCGCGCGCGATTTCCATCAGTCTCTCTGCCTGCACTGTCGGCATGGTGTCCTCCCCCGTCCGGTCGCAGGCCAGAAAGGCGGCGATGCCCCAGGCTGTCAACCCTGCGCATTCCGGCGTAACCTGTCGCGGCAACTGTTGAATGGGAGGAGCCAGACCATGGCAGCGCAACCGCATCTCTTTGCCGGCGTCGCCGGTTACTTCGGCCGCCCTGATCCCGATGGACTGTGCGGCGTGTTCCGCCGCGCGGTAGGCGGTGAGACCTGGGAGCACGTACTGCAGCAGCCGGAAGCTTTCACCGTCAACATCTCGCCGCGTGATCCGAACGTCGTGTTCGCCGGCACCGCGGACGGCGTCTATCGCAGCACCAACGGCGGCAAGACCTTCCAGCGCACCGACTTCCCCGACAAGGGCGTGCAGATCTGGTCCTTCCTGCATGATCCCACCGATCCGCAGGTGATGCTGGCCGGCGGTTCGCCGGTGTCGATCTATCGCAGCGAGGACAGCGGCGAGAGCTGGAAGCGCATGCCCGATCCGGCCCTGCCGGATCGCGCGGTGATGCCGTTTGCCTGCCGTGTGATGCGCATGGCGTCATCGACGCGCCAGGCCGGTGAGATCTTTGCCGCGCTCGAGGTGAACGGCGTGATGCGTTCGACGGACGGTGGCGAAAGCTGGAAGGATTGCAGCGAGGGCCTGCTCACCCTGGCGAAAAAGCCGCATCTGCAAAGCCAGATCGTCAGCAACACGCGCAACGAAGGCATGCTGGACGGCCACGCGATCTGCACGACCTCGGCCGATCCGGATGCGGTGATCGTCGCGGTGCGGATGGGTCTTTTCCGCAGCCCGAACGAAGGCAACAGCTGGGACGATATGGAAGTCGGCCGGTTCTCGCCGGTCACGTATGGGCGCGATATCCGCGTCTCGCCGCAGGATCCACGCACGCTGTACGCGGCGCTGAGCGTCGCTGCTTCGTCGAAGGACGGCGCGCTGTACCGCAGCACGGATGTCGGGCAAACCTGGCAGCGTTTCGACAAGGTGCAGGTGCACGGCACGATCATGTCGGTCGCACTCCATCAGAACGATGCGAAGCAGGTGTGGCTGGCCGCACGCTACGGCGAAGTGTTTGGCACAGAGGATGGCGGCGAGACCTGGGCCGAAGCACCGCTGCCGCAGGGCGTGAAGGATATCTATTCGCTGGCGATCGGGTAAGCAGACGGAACCTTTGCCGCTTTGCGGACCTGAAACGCGAAGCGGACAGCCGCGACAGGCACAGGGTTGCCGGACAAGGCGCGGAACGCACGGACTTTTCGTGTATTCCGTGCCTTGACTTGTCGTGTGCTCGGCGGGAGAAATCTATCTCTCAGCCCCGCAGCAGCGCCGCCGTCGCGGAGGGAGAATAACCCGGCGCGACCCGCACATCCACCACCGCAACGCCGCCACGTTCCACGACTGCGATTGCCTGCTCGAAGGCGGGCGCCATCTCGGCTGATTCGCGCACCGGCCCGAACCCGGCCGCGCCCTGCGCCTCTGCCATCTTTGCCATGTCGATGTCTGGATCGCCGATCCGCTGGCCGATCCAGCGGTTCTCCACCGGCCGATTGCGCGCGCGCGCAACCCGTTCCTGATGCAGTTCGTCATTGAAGAACGAGCGGTTGTTCGCGACCACGATCATGAGCGGGATGCCGTAATGCACCGCGGTCCACAGCGCGGTGACACCCATCAGGAAATCACCGTCGCCGCATACCGCGACCGGGATCCGCCCGGAACCGCGCAGTGCCAATGCCGCGCCAACCGCGATGCCCGGACCGCCACCGATGCCGCCCCCGCCGTCGCCTCCAATGTAGTCGAGCGGTCCGCGGAACGGCCAGGCCAGCGCATTCCACGACAGCGACACGTGTAGCAGCGATGTTGGCCGCGAACCAAGCGCGTGTCGCAGCGTTTGCGCCATCTGCGGCACGCTGATCGGGCCAGGATCAAACGTCATGTCGGGCCAAGGCTTCGGCTCAAACCGCTGCGTGGAACGCGGCAGCTGCGCCAGCAGTGCCGTGACCGTCGCATCGGTATCGGCAGCCAGGAATACATCGGACGGAGGCAGGCCCTGGTAGTCCATGCTCCAGCCGTTATGCACCTGGTGATCGAGCGAAACGTTGATGACCCTGGACGTTGCACCGGCGCTGCGCAGCGTGCCGGCGAGATCGATCCAGCCAAGGCTCAGCACCACGTCGGATTCCACCAACGCCTGGGTTGCCTCCTTGGCGAGGAAGGTCGTGGCCGGCCCGACATGCAGCGAATGATCGGTCGGGAAGGCCGCCGCCAGCTTCATGTCGGTCAGCACGCGCGCGCCCAGCGCTTCGGCCAGTGCCACTCGATTGTCCCAAGCTGCCTCTGTGCGGGAACCGCGGCCGAACAGGAGCAACGGATGCTTCGCGCCGCGCAGCATCGCGACAGCCTCTCTGACCAGCGCCGGATCGGGCAGCGCCGGCGCCATGACCGGACGAAACCGCGTCGGGTCGACCGGCGGCGGCGGATCGGCCAATGGCGCCTCTTGCATGCCGACATCCAGATTGATGTAGGTCGGCCCACAAGGTGGTGTGGTTGCGAGCCAGGCAGCACGGAGCAGCGATTCGCGCGCTGCATCGGGCGAGGCGGGCTGGTCGTCCCACTTGGTGTAATGGCGGATCAGCGCGCCCTGGTCGCGCGCGGTGTGGATCCAGTCGATCCACGGGCGGCGCTTCGGCGCATCCACCGGACCGGTGGCGCCCAGCACCAGGATCGGCATGCGGTCGCACCAGGCATTGAACAGCGCCATGCTCGCATGCATCAGCCCGACATTGGCATGCACGGCGGCGGCCATCATACGCCCCGTCACCTTCGCGTAGCCATGCGCTATCGCAATGGCATGCTCCTCGTGCAGGCACAGCAGCATCTGCGGTGCGGCATTGCCCAGGTGATTCACCAGACTGTCGTGCAGCCCGCGATACGACGAACCCGGGTTCAGCGCGATGAATGGCATGTCGAGCGCGCGAAGTGTTTCGGCCACAACATCGCTGCCGAACAAAGCGTTGCCAGCGGGCAACGAGACTGGTCGCTCGATCTGGCTGCCGGCGCGGTCGGTCAGGGGCATGGGATGGTCGGGCATGGGCGGTTCCTCGCGCTCTTTGGCAACAGGCACCATATGGCCGTCACGAAGCGACGCCTAGCCACACGCGGCCGGCAACAAGAGCGGGGCGGGTTTGTCCACCCGCCCCGCCCGAAAGCCCTGCATAGAGCAGCCGTCAGTCAGCCGACGCGATCACTCGCCTTCCACACCAATCGCGTAAGCCGTCTCGCCGTGCACCGCGTCATCGCCGACGCGCAGCGTTGCCTCATCCATGCGAAGCGGCGTGATGAACGAGATCACCTTCAGGATGATAAACGTGATGACGACGTTGTAGACGATAATGAACAGCGCCCCGTAGAGCTGCAGCAGGAGCTGATGCGGATTGCCGTAGATCAGGCCTGTCACGTTCACGCCAGGCGCATCCTTTTCGGTGCCAATGTACTCTAGCATTTGGGGGCACGCGAGGATACCGGTCAGCAGACCGCCGGTGATGGCTGCGATACCGTGCGTCGAGAACACGCTGAGCGTGTCGTCAACCTTCATCATCAGTTTGGTCTTCTGGAGCCAGTTCATGCTCATCCAGGGGATGATGCCGGCACAGACGCCGATGATGATGGCGCCCCAGCCGTTGACGTAGCCGGCGGCGGGGGTGATCGCGACCAGAGCGGCGATCATGCCGTTGACCGCACCGATGACCGATGGCTTGCCGTAGGCCATTTTATCGCAGAGCGTCCAGACCAGCACGCCGCAGGCAGTCGCGGTGTTGGTGTTGAGCACAGCGGCGCCGGCGTCGGCGTTGGCAAAGTACGGGTCACCGCCGTTGAACCCATTCCAGCCCAGCCACAGGATGCCGGCGCCGACCAGCGTCACCAGCAGGCTGTTGGGCGGAAAATGCTCGCGGTCCTGCTGCAGGCGCGGGCCGACCATGGCCGCCGCGACGAATCCCGATGACGCGGCGGCGAGATGGATCACGTAGCCACCCGAGAAGTCCACCACGCCCATGCTGGCGAGCCATCCGCCGCCCCACAGACTGAATGCCCCGACGGTATAAGAAAACGTCATCCACAAGGGGCAGAACAACACCCAGGCGCGGAAACTCATGCGTCCGAGCACGGATCCGGCGAGGATGATCACGGTGATGGCGGCAAACACGAACTGGAAGTAGATCAGCGTCGCCATCGGGAACTGTATCGGCGGCATGCCCGATGCAGCGGCGGGAATGGTGGCTTGGCCGATACTGAAGGCGGCGGATAAGGCGGGTGATGGAGTCCCCAGGAAGGGGAACCACTGCGGTCCGAACGCCATGTTGTAATCGAATAACACCCAGACCACGAGGACCGAGGCGAACGCGTAGATCGACATGAAGGCCGAGTTGATCGCCCACTTCTTCTTGACGATACCGCCATAGAGAACGGTCAGGCCCGGGATGCTCTGCAGCGCGACGAATGTTCCCGCGGCTAACTGCCACGCGTTGTCGCCCGCATCGAGCCATTTGGGTGAGGGTACGAGCATGAACTTCTCCACATTGTTGTGACGTTCCGACGGCGTCTTCCCCGAACTCGCCCGCTGCACGCTCAAAAAGCGGGTGACGCCAGGTCAATGTGGCTTTAAGCAAGGACTGTGCCAGGAATTAAGATCGGCCCGATGCCACGCGGCCGGCCGTCTCCGGCAAAGCCGGCTGCTCCGCTGCGGCCTCATATAAATGACGTATAAGGAGGGTTTCCCTTGTGAGGTCCCGCTCCTTGGTTGATCCGGGTCGGCGTCGACCCCTCGGTCACCGCGTAAGCGCCGCCAACCCCCAAGATCAGGAAAGCGGCGTTTTGCATAATGAATAGCCAACAGGCGATGCCAGCCGTCTGACACGGCTGATCGATGCGATGAGGGAGGCAGTCTTCTCCGGCTTTGTGCCGCGCGCCTCTGGCCAGTCAGCGCCGGGTGCCGAACATTATGCAGGCATTCCTATATCCCTGACGTGGTGTCTTCGACAGCACGCCGGTGAAACGCTTTGCAATCGACGCGAAACTAGGTATGGGGCGGCGAAATGATATTCTTAAACCGCTATGCAGCTCTGCTGAGCGTCGCTGTCGCGATGTGCTTCCTGGTGGCCCCCAGCCAGGCGCAACCGCGGCCGCCGGCTTCGATCGTCACCTGCGTTAATCCGTCCAGCGGCACGACCTGGGAGATCAACATCGACTACAACCACGCCACCGTGGACGATAATCCTGCGAGTATCAGCGGATCGGAAATTTCGTGGCGCGACCGCAGGGACCGGTGGAACTACAGGTTGGACCGCCAGACGGGAAAGCTGACCGTCATCGTCGCCTCCAGCACCGGCGGCTACATGCAGTTTGACCGCTGCAAACTGCCCTGAGCCCGGGCGATGAGTGAGGACCTGGCCACCCCGCGGGTCAGCATCGGCACGCACAGCGCGCAGGGGCCGCGGCCCCGCAATGAGGATTTCGTCGGCGCGGTGCTCGGCGCGCAGGTCGCCGCCGAACGGCGCGATGTGGCGGCGGCAATCGCCGACGGCATAGGCAGCGCCCGGGGCGGTCGCGTTGCGGCAGAGACCACCGTTCGCGGCTTCCTCGACGGCTTCTGGGACGTCCCCGAAACGATGGAAGTCCAGCGTGCCGGCGCACGCATCCTCGATTCGCTCAACGCCTGGATCAACGCCCAGGGCCGGCAGGATGCGAATCTTGTGGGCATGGGGTGCACGTTTACCGCGCTGGTACTGCGCGGCCGGCTCGCCCATCTACTGCATGTCGGAGATACGCGCGCCTATCGCTGGAGCAACGACCGCCTCGTCCGGTTGACGACCGACCACGTCCGCGACGACCGCGGCCAGTCACCCGTGCTCACGCGCGCGGTGGGAATCGAGCCGGAACTGCGGCTCGATTACACGAGTCACGCGGTGGCACTGCACGATCGCTTCCTGCTGTGCAGCGACGGCGTGCATGGATCGCTGGTGGACGAGGCAATCGCCGACATCCTGAAGGTCCGATCGGCACCGGACGACACCGCCCGCGCGCTCACCGATGCGGCGCTGGAGGCCGGCAGCACTGACAACTGCACCGCCCTCGTACTGGACGTGGTCGCGCTGCCCACCGCGCGGTCCGAGGACGTGGGCACACACATCCGCCGCCTGCCGCTGATCGCCGTCCCGCAGGTGGGCGATACGGTGGACGGCTTCGTGCTGAACGTTCTGGTTTCCGACGGCCGCTACTCACGCATTTTCGGCGCGGTCGACGATGTGGACGGCGGGCCGGTAGCGCTGAAATTCCCCAAGCCGCAGGTGGCGGCCGTGGAGACGCACCACGCGGCCTTCGTGCGCGAGGCATGGGTCGGCACGCGAGTCACCAGCCCTTGGGTTGCCCACGTGATCGAACTGCCCCCCGGACGGCAAACCTGCCTCTACACCGTTATGCCGCTCTATACGGGCGAACTGCTGGAAAGCCGCATCGCCCGCCAGCCGGCGGTGGGGCTCGAGGAAGGCCGCAGCATCGCCGTGCGCCTGGCGCACGCCACGGCCGCACTGCATCGCGCCGACATCATTCATCGCGACATCAAACCCGACAACGTCATGCTGGAAAACGCAGGTTCCCTCAAGCTGCTTGATCTCGGCGTGGTGCGGCTCCCGGGACTGGAAGATTTCGCGCCGGAGCACATACCCGGCACGCGGGCGTACATGGCTCCGGAGATGTTCAGGGGCGAGGCCGGTAACGTGGCCACCGATATCTACGCGCTCGGGGTAACCCTCTTCCGCGTGTTCACCGGCACGTACCCTTACGGGAATGTCGACGCGACCAGCCCGCCACGGCAGGAACGGCCGCGCGACCTGGCCACCCTGCGGCCTGACCTGCCGGCCTGGGTGCAGGCAGCGCTGGCGCGGGCGATCTCGCTGGATCCGGCCGAGCGGTTCCGCGATATGACCGAACTCGCGCACGAATTCGAGGCAGGTCCGGCTTACGCACCGCCGCCCGCGCGCCGGCCGCTCACCCTCTACGAGCGTTCGCCCGTGCGGTTCTGGCAAGGCGTGTCGGCGCTGTTGGCCATCGCTTTGGCGGCATCGCTGCTGTGGAAATAGGCAGGCAGTCGCGCCGTGGCCGCGCTACGCGCCGTGCGGCGCGTCGCGGCCGACCGTGCGTCGGTACGCCGCCTTGACCTCATCGGGGACTGCCTCGGTATCTTCACGAAGATTGCGCGGCGTTATGGCAATGAACGCAATCTCCCACTCATCGGCCACCGGCTTGCCGACCCGTGGCACGAAGGCGTGTGGCGCGCCGGGCGGATTGTGGAAATGCGCGCCGCCGGTTACTGGCGTGAGTACCGCCTGTCCGTCGGCGTCGAGCGAGAACGCATCAGCCTCACCAATCACGTACATGGCGAACTGGTCGGTGCGGCTGCGCAGGTGCCGATGCAGCTCCACGCGCGGAAGGAACACCGCAGCCACGCCACGGCCGTGCCGGTTCTGTCCAAGCCGCCACGGGCCGGGGCCCGACAGGTCTGCGTCGGCGGATAGCTTGTACTCGTCGCGGTTGAGCACGTCGCGCAGCGCCTGTTTCGGATCAAACTCCGACTCGCGGCCGGCGTACGACGCGCGGAGTGTGTCAAAGTCGGCGTACACGCCCTGCATCCAGGCGAACTCGTCCTCGGCCAGTTCGTGGTCGAGCAGCGGAATTGTATTCGGCTCGGACATGGTCGGTCCCTTCGTGATCGACGCCAACCGTCAACTAGCCAATCGGATCCAGCACGACGACCGGAATTTCGCGTGCCCCGGCCTTCACCTGGTAATCCGCATAAGGCGGCCAAAATTCGAGCGACTTCGCCCACAGGCGTGTACGTTCCGCTCCCGTCGAGGTGCGGGCGTGCGCGTGCATCTTCTTGGTACCGACCTGCACTTCGACATTCGGATCGGCAAGGATGTTACGATACCACCCCGGATGCTCCGGCGCACCGCCCTTCGACGCGATGACGAAATAACTGTTGCCTTCCGTGCCATAGAACAGGGGAAAGATAAATCGTTCGCCGGATTTGCGACCGATCGTGGTGAGCAAAAGCGATGGCACGGTCAGTGTCGGGCGATCCGGCATGTTCATGATGTACATGTGGCCCTCGGTGCCGCCGCTCGAGAGATAGCGGTTCGCATGGTCGATCATCCACTGCGGCAGGTTGGGCGCGAGTTTCGCTGCGGCCATTTTGTCCCTCCTTCTGCTTCACAAACCTTGTCGGACCCGCGGGAACACTTCATTCGCCAGCATTTCGATCGTCTCGGTGGCAAGGCTTTCGGGCATGCCCGCCCATTCCGTACTCATGACCAGGTGATTGATCCCCAGGCGGCGGCGCAACGCAAGCATTTGCTCCGCCACCTCGTCCGGCGAGCCGATCAGGAACCGATCGCCAATCAAGTCGTCGAACTTCTGACCGAGGCCGCGGTCATCGTCCGGCATGTCCTGGCGCCATGCATGGTACGCGGCGTATTTTGCACCGAGGTATGGCGCGCAGAGGCGGATCGCCTCGGCCTTGGTCTTCGCGACAAACACTTCACGCCGCATTGGCAGCTCAGTGGGGAACGGCTGTCCCGCTGCATCAAGCGCGCGTTTGTATAGGTCGATCTGCCGCTCCAGCGCCGGGATCGCGATCGCCGGACCGATATACCAGCAGTCGCCAAGCCGCGCGGCACGCTCGATCGCCGGATCGGCATTGGCTCCAACCCAGATTGGCGGATGCGGCTTCTGCAGGGGCTGCGGCGCGCAGGATGCATCATCCAATTCGAAATATGGCGTCTTCATCCGCACCTTGTCTTCAGACCACAGACGCTTGATGGCGATCAGGTTCGCCTCGAAGCGGCGCGCGCGCTCCCGGCGCGGCACGCCAAACGCCTTGAACTCCACGTCGCGATAGCCGAGTCCGACGCCGAGAATGATCTTGCCGTTGGTGATGACGTCGAGTGTCGCGAACTCCTCCGCGACATGCAGTGGCGACAGCAGCGGCAGAAGCAGGACGCCGGCATTGAGTCGCAGCCGTGGCGCCTCGGCCGCAAAGCGCGCGAGCATCGGCACAAGCTGCAACATCTGGAAGGGATGCGCGCTGTAATGCGCGGTCTTGGTAATCGAGTCGAAGCCCAGGCTGTCGGCGAGACGGACGAAGCCGAGCGTCTCGTGGAAGCGGCGGACAATGTCCTCGCCTTCCCCGGCCTGGCCGCGGACGACCAGGCCGAACTGGAATGACGGCGTCATGTGTATCGCTCCGCTGCCGGCGACGCGACACCGTCGGGCGGCCACGGCGTCAGGCCCTCAGCCAACGGAATGCGCAGCGTTCGGAACAACAGCGAGAACGACAGCCAGTTGCCCATGGCGATGATGAATTCGACCTGGTGTGCGGGATCAGGCACGTGTTCTGCGACCCGGGCCCAGTCGGCGTCGGAAATCGACCCGCCGGTGAGACATGAATCGGTCGCGGCGAGGATCGCTTTGTCGGCGTCTGTCAGGTGCGGCGAATCATGCCAGTCGCGAACGGCGAGGACGTCCTCGGGAGGAATGCCGCTGGTGGTGGCGACACGCCAGTGCTGCGTCCATTCGTAAACCGAGCCGGTGATCCAGGCGATACGCATGATCATCAGTTCACGCAGGCGGGTGTCGAACTTGTTGTTCTCAAGCAACTGCATGAGCTGGCTGAAGGCAACCCGGGCCACGCCGGGGTTGTTGGCGACGGTGCGGAATGCCTCGCTCCCTGTGCGCCGCGCAGGCATGCCCATCGCATCGCCGAGTTCGCGTGCATGCTCGCGCGGCACCATGGGGACTCGTGGCGACATGGCCTTCTCTCCCGTGAGGTTGGAGGAATGCTCGTGCGGTTTAGCGCCGGGCACAACCGGCCGCCGACACCGGCCGCCGGCACGACAACCAGCTCGATGCGGGGGTAGCTGGGATTCTCTTTGTGACCGGAGGGAAGCTGGAGCAAAGATATCGGGGCCGGCTACCTCAGCCTCGGTCCCATATCCATTCCCATCAACCCGCGGCCGCAGATCGGATACCACTCAGGACCGATCGTCACCGTCTGACCGACCACCTGGAGGTCGCGCCAGCATTCCGCGAGCCGGCTCGTACGCTTGAACGACGTACTGCCGCCATCGCGATACATCAGATCCATCGCTTCGCGCGCGCAATCGGCCGCGTGCGTCGAGGCCAAGCGGCACCGCACCCGTTGCGCCACAGTCGTCTCACGTCCGTCAGCGACCGTATCCCAGATCTCGCGGATCATTGCGCTGCGATACCCGCGCCCGGCGTTGAGGATCGCATCGGCGCGCCCAACGTCGTCCTGCACCTGCGGGTTGTCGCACAGCCGGAACGTCCGTCCGCGAGGCGTTTTCTCGATGGCCAGCTCGATCAGCGCATTGATCCCCGCCTGCGCAATGCCGGTAATCACCGAGCTGTGATGCGGCCCGACCCAGCACTGGGTCGGTAGCGCGTAGGTCAGGCCCGGCCAGCGCGACCACTGGTTGTCCAGCGGGATGCCGGCATGCACCACACTTCGCCGATCCGGCAAGAAAACATCCTTGACCGTCCAGTCGAAGCTTCCGGTACCGCGCAGCCCGGCAACATCCCAGCTGCCCGCAATGATCGCGGCGTCCGACTTTGGAAACACACCGCGCCAATAGAGCGGCCGTCCATCTGCGCCGCACCGCGGCTTACCATCGTCGAGAACCTGGAAACTCCCCAGCATCCATGAGGCTTCCTGACAACCGCTGCCGAACGTCCAATGTCCGGTGACGCGATAGCCACCCGGCTCTGGCACGGCCTGACCACCGCCCTGCACGGCGGTCCCGGCAATCACCGACGGGGTGCCCTGGCCATGCACTTCCTGCACGCCCTGATCCGGCAAACCGAGCGTGACCAGCTGGCCAATGCTGTTGTTCGCCAGATTCCAGCCCACCGAGCCGCAGCCCTCCGCCAACAGTTCGACAACACGCGTATAGGTCAGCGGATCAGCTTGCAGTCCACCGAGCGACCGTGGAATGACCATGCGGTAGAAACCGGCCTCCCGCAGTTGCTCCACCAGCGGTGGCGGCAGGCGCTGCTCCTGCTCGAGCTGATCCTTGTAACGGCGCAACTCCGGCTGTAGCGCCGCCGCAGCACGCACGAGTGGCTGCGCGTCGATATCGACCGGTAAGGGCGTGTCGTCAACGATGGCGTCCATTGAATACTTTCTCCCGGCGTCATTCACCAGGGAGCGTGCCCCGTCTGCCATCGTGTGTCACGCCCGGCGAGGCCGGTGGACCCATCGCGGCCCGGAATGCACGATCGCCGTGCGAAGTGTCATCTCAGGAGAAGAGCCATGCCCCGCCTGACCGGCAAAGTCGCGCTCATCACCGGCGCCGGAACCGGCATCGGCCGCGCCACGGCGCGTGCCATGGCGGCCGAAGGTGCGAAAGTCGTCGTCGCGGACATCAATGTCGCATCTGGCGAACAGACGGCACAGCTCGTAGCCCAGGCGGGCGGTGACTGCATCGCGGTCACCACCGACGTGACGCAGGAACCGAGCGTGCGTGCGGCGGTCGACACAACCGTGCGGCACTACGGCGCGCTGCATATCGTGCACAATAACGCCGGTGGATCGACACCGATCGACAGCAACGTTGTCGACGTGCCGCTGGAGGAATTCTGGCGCGCGATTCGGCTGGATCTGTTCGGCACATTCCTCGGATGCCGGTTCGGCATTCCGGCTATCATCGCGTCGGGCGGCGGCTCGGTCATCAATATGGCGTCGAATGTCGCGCTGATGGGCGTCTCCGGGCGCGATTGCTACACGGCGGCGAAGGGGGGGATTGCCGCTATAACCCGTTCAATGGCGGTGGAATTCGCGGCACAGAAGGTGCGGGTGAACGCGATTGCACCGTCAGCGACAATGACCGACCGCGTGCGCGGACGGCTCGAGGCGGGCAATCCGCGCGTGACGAAGCTCGCGGGGGCGCACCTAGTCGGGTTGATCCAGCCGGAGGACATCGCCAATATGGCCGTGTTCCTGGCCTCTGAGGAGTCGCGAATGATTACCGGGCATGTGTATCCGGTGGACAGCGGGGTGACTATTTCCTGATCGGGTGCAGAGGCTCGGTCCGTGCGCGCCGGCAATCGTCGTATGGCCCGCATCCCCGTGACAACGCGTGCCACTCTTTTAATCGAACAGTGTTGCCAGCCGCTGCTTCATCGCGTCCGCGATGTAGAGCGCGAGCGCCTGAATCGTTGATGTCGGATTTACCCCGCCGGACGTCACCCAGATGCTGCCATCGACGATGAAGAGATTGCGCACATCGTGCGCGCGGCCCCAGGAATTGACCACGGAGCGCTCGGGGTGGTCGCCCATGCGTGCCGTGCCGAGCAGATGGCCCGGGCTGTTCAGGATGGTGCGGGACGTATAAAGATTAGTCGCGCCTGCCGCCTGGAGGATTTCCGTCGCGCGGGCGATGCCGTGCTCCATCATCTGCCGCGTGTTGTTGCTGATCGCATAGTCGATGCGCGGCGCCGGGATGCCGCTGCTGTCCTTCAGCACGGGATCGAGCGTCACGCGGTTTTGCTCTTCTGGCAGGTCCTCGCAGGCGACGCCGATCAGCAGCCGGCGATACGCCAACTTGCGGAAGACTCGGTGATGATCCCGACCCCACGGCAGCAAACCGGCTGACACGCTGCTGACCGCCTCATTCACCAGACCGGTCCCGCGGGAGAACTGCAGTGTATAGCCGCGGACAAAATCGCGCGTGGGGTCCGTCTCGTAAAACTGCTTGCTCCACAGCACCGTCATCGGCGCGCGATCGCCGTCGATCTCCTCGTCAATATAGCCACGCACCACCGGCCACGGATGCAGCATCAGATTCTTGCCGACGAGCCCGCTGGAATTGGCGAGGCCATTGGGAAAACGCCCGGATTGAGACAGCAGCAGCAAACGCGGTGTGCCGATACCGTTGCAGGCGAGGATCACCACCTCCGCCGGCTGAAACCGTTCTACCCCTGTGGCGTCGTAGTAGACAGCGCCTGCGGCCATTCCGTGCTCGTTGAGCGTGATCTCCTTTACACGGCAGCGCGTGCGCAATTCGACGCCGGCGCGGATCGCCTTCGGCCAATAGGTGATGTCCGTGCTCGCCTTCGCGCCCTGCGCGCAGCCTGGCGTGCAATGACCGAGATTGATGCACGGCGCGCGGCCGTCATATTCCGTGGTGGCGACGGTCGTATCCGACGGCCACCAGTGCCAGCCCAACACGTTCATCGCACGCGCGTAGCGCATACCGGTGCGGCCCAACGGGACGGGCGGCATCGGCGGATTGCGTGGCGGCACGCCCGGATCGCCGGCCAGACCGGAGACACCCATCATTCGGTCGTTCTCTTCGAAGAACGGCTCCA
>JASHQG010000795.1 GCA_030037665.1 Acetobacteraceae bacterium | reverse complement strand
GCAGCTGCGCGCGCAGGCGATGGCGCGACTCGGGATCGACCTTGCAACGCCGCAGGGAATCACGGCGCTGGTCCGGCTGACGGCGACGTTCGGCTCACGGATGCCGGCGATCGCCAATCTCAACCTGAACCTCAACGCCTGGATTCAACTGGCGAGCATGAACGCCGCCGCGGCCAATCTATCGGCAATCTTCAAGGCCTGTCTGAACGAGAGCCTGTCCGCGACCTCCGCACTCAACATCGTCATGCCGCCACTATCCTGGGGCGGGCAGAGACTGTCGCTGCTTACGACGTTGCTGAACCTTTCCGCGCAGCTCAATCTGTCGCTCGACGCGTCGTTCGCGGCGTCGCTGCAAGCCATGGCACAGGCGATCGCGGGTGCGATGGCCGCTGTCTCGCTGGATGTATCGGCAGCCGCACCGCTTTCGGCCGGATTCTGTGCGATCGCTCAGCTCAAGGAGAGCCTCGGGATCGACCCGTTGCAAGTCGGCCTGCCGGCGGTTCGGACGCAGGTGGCGGCGAATTTCTCGGCAATGATGTCGCTCGCCGCACAGCTCGGTATCGACCTGTCGCTCGGCATTCCGGGCCTGCCGGCGCTCGCGGACATTCCCGGTTTCGCGGCGGCGTTGACCGCAAGTCTGACGCTGCAGATGCAGGCGGTGTTGAACGCCTCGATCTCGTTGCCGACCATGCCGATGCCAGGGATCAGCCTGAACGCCTCAATGCCGATCAGCCTGAACGCCTCGATGCCGGCGATGCTCACCGCCTCGCTCAGCCTCTGCCTTTCCTCCGCGCTGGGGATCGATGTGGCGCTGCCGGCGCCCTGTGGCCAGTGCGATCTGCGGGCGATCATGGCGGGGCTGAGCCCGCCCGCACCAGCCTCGATGGACTCTGCGGCTGCGGCACCGTCGCCGGCCGGCTCGCCGCCATCTGACCCTGCCAGCCCGGCAGGTGACGCGGCGGTCAGTGGCGGTGGTGGAGTGAGTGGCGGTGGCTCCGGCGGCGGGGGTGGTGGTGGAGCGAGTTCCGGTGGCTCTGGCGGCGGCGGTGGTGGAGGAGCCAGTTCCGGTGGCTCTGGCGGCGGCGGCGGGGGTGGTGGCCCCCAGGCGACGGTCATGACGGCGCAGCTCATGTGCACCATGGGGATGGCGCCGTCGACGTTGTCTGTGCTGCCCATCAACCGAACACAGATCAGCGGCCAGTTCGCCGCCACGATCATGGACCACGTACCGATGGAGAACATTGCGCCGTTCGGCATGTGCATGTCGCCGGCGAACCCGACCGTCGCCGCAGCGACAGCTGCTGCCTTCGGCGTGCTGACCCCGATGCCGTGCATCCCCGTCACCTCGACACCTTGGGTTCCAGGAGCGCCGACCGTGATGCTGGGAGGGCAGCCGATGCTGGACAGCACATCAACGTGCATGTGCAACTGGACCGGTATGATCAGCATCGTCTTTCCGGGGCAGGTGCAGACCTCGATCCCGTGAGCCGCACTTCTGCGGGATGACAAACACGCCATGCCGTGGCGCGATGACCATGTCTCGGAGTTGCAAGCGGATCGGACCGCAGCAGAGGCCGATCACCTCACCCGCGGCATCGGCGGAGTGAGGCAGAGCTTATCCGATCGTTTGGTCCGCCGCCGTTCGGCGCAAGGAGAGCGGGACGTGCGGATCGTCGAAGGCGTTGCGTCGTCCAACGCCTTACCCGCGCGGCGGGAGAGGTTTCGCTTCAGCCACCCCGCAGGATCTGACTGAGGAACAGCTGCAGTCGATCGGTCCGCGGCGTGGCGAACATCTGCTCGGGCGTGCCAGATTCGACGATCTCGCCCTGGTCCATGAACACGACACGATCGGCGACACGGCGGGCGAAGCCCATCTCGTGCGTGACGCAGATCATGGTCATGCCGGAGTCGGCCAGCTCGATCATCGTATCCAGCACTTCCTTGATCATCTCAGGATCGAGCGCCGAGGTTGGCTCGTCGAACAGCATAACCTTCGGCCTCATGCAGAGCGCTCGCGCGATCGCGACACGCTGCTGCTGACCGCCGGACAACTGCGCCGGGTACTTCTTCGCCTGTTCCGGAATCCGCACTCGTTGGAGGAAAGACATCGCGAGTTCTTCCGCTTCCGTGCGCGGCATCCTGCGCACCTCGATCGGCGCGAGTGTGCAGTTTTCCAGTATCGTCAGATGCGGGAACAGGTTGAAGGACTGGAACACCATGCCGACCTCGCGGCGGATCGTGTCGAGCGCACGTGTATCGTCCGTCAGCTCCGTGCCATCGACGACAATGCGGCCTTGCTGGTGCTTTTCCAGCCGGTTGATGCAACGGATCATGGTCGACTTGCCCGAACCCGACGGGCCGCACACCACGACGCGTTCCTGTTCTGCCACCGTGAGCGAGACGTCGCGCAACACGTGCGAGGCGCCAAACCATTTGTTGACTTTGTCGAGGACAATGGCCGCAGGTGAACCCGCGCGCGCCAGAGGCGGCACCGGTCGAGCCTCGCTCACGGCGCGACAGAGCCTACGCCGGGGCGCATGCGGAACATGTCGTCAATTGGCCTCCCGGACGGTGCCAACGGGCCTTCGTCGCCACCGCCGGCCCGCGCATCGGCACGTCAATCGCGGGCGTCAGAGGCCGCGAGCAGCGACGATGACCGGGCGAATTGCCTTCTGCTGCGGTGTGTCGCCAGGGTCCGGCGCAAGGCGCGGCATCGCGGTCCCCGTTCATCTGACGGACGTCTCGATCACCGCCTCGGCCGGTGTGTAAGGCAGTTCCAGGTCATGCGCGACGGCCGCGTGCGTGAGCTTGCCGGCATGGACGTTCAATCCGTGCCGCAGATGGACATCCTCAGCCAACGCCCGCCGCCAGCCCTTGCCGGCGAGTGCCAGCACGAATGGCAGCGTGGCGTTGTTGAGCGCAAATGTTGAGGTGCGCGCCACCGCGCCAGGCATGTTCGTGACGCAATAATGCACCGCGCCCTCTTCCACATAGGTCGGATGGGAATGCGTGGTGGGACGGCTGGTTTCGAAACAGCCGCCCTGGTCGATGGATATGTCGACCAGCACCGATCCTGGCCGCATGGCGCGGACCATCGAACGCGACACCAGCCGAGGCGCCGCGCCACCCGGCACCAGCACGGCGCCGATGACCAGATCAGCATCGAGGACGGCTTGCTCAATGGCCTCGACCGTAGCGAACAGCGTCGTCGCGCGCGGTCCGAACTGCAGGTCGAGGTCGTAAAGACGAGGCAGCGACTTATCGATGATGGTCACGGATGCCTCCAGCCCGACCGCCATACGCGCGGCGTTGGTGCCGGAGACGCCGCCGCCCAGCACGACAACCTTCGCCGGCGGCACGCCTGGCACGCCCCCGAGCAATATGCCGGCGCCGCCTTGTTCCTTCTCCAGGCAATACGCGCCGACCTGGACCGCCATGCGACCGGCCACTTCGCTCATCGGCGCGAGCAGCGGCAGCGCCCCGCGGGCATCCGTGACAGTCTCATAGGCAACGCAGGTGGCGCCGGTACGCAACAGCCCCTCGGTCTGCACCCGGTCAGCGGCGAGGTGCAGGTAGGTGAACAACACCTGGCCATCGCGCAGCATGGCGATTTCGTTAGCCTGTGGCTCTTTCACCTTCACGATCAGCGCGGCGGCCGCAAACACCTCGGCGGCGCTGCCCGCCACCGTGGCGCCGGCGGCGCGGTAAGTGTCGTCGGAGATGCCAATGCCCGCAGCGGCGCCTTGTTCCACGACCACCTGGTGGCCGTGGATCGTCAGTTCGCGCACACTCGCCGGCGTCAGGCCGACGCGGTGCTCGTCCGGCTTGATCTCTTTCGGGACACCAACCTGCATCGAAGCCTCCTGCGTTCATTCAGACCGGCAGCGGGAACCGCCGCAGATATGGTGTGTATTCTTCCTCCACGTCGATCGCGAGCGTCGCGAGCAAGCGCACCACGGCGTTGTAGAAAGCGATGGTGACGGTCAGATCCACGACCTCTTCGTTGCCGATCGCCGACTGCAACGCGGCAAACGTGTCCGCTGCCATCGCACCATCCAGCGTCATCTCGCGGGCGCCGCGCAGCACGGCGCGCGTCAGCGCGTCGAGCGTCGTCGGCTTGCCGGTGGTGTCGTCGATCAGGGCCTGAATGTCTTCGTCGGTGCAACCGAAATCGTGGCTGATCTTGACGTGATGCGACCATTCGTACGGCGAGCGCGCCAGCCAGCCGACCTGCAGAATGGCCAGCTCGCGCAGGCGGGGATCCAGCTTGCTGCCGAAGCGTATGAAGGTGCCCACGGTGCCAAAGGCGCGCGCTGCGTTCGGTGAATTGACCAGCGCTCGGTGCAGCGAGATCGGACGTTTCAGCAGGTCCTGATTTTCAGCTGACAGATCGGACGGGTCGAGGTAAGGCACGCGGGCCATGGGACACCTCCTTGTCGATGCCGGGCCTGAGCGTAGCCCGGCGGTAACTCGGTGAGCCAGATGCCGGATGTGTTTGCCGCATTCCGCCTGGACGGCCGTACCGCGCTGGTGACCGGCGCCCGGCGCGAGATTGGACGTGCCATCGCGCTGACACTGGCCGGCGCCGGGGCGCGGGTCGCGGTGCATCATGCCGGCACCGCGGAGGAAGCACGTGACGCGGCCGCGGTGGTTGCGGCGATCACCACGGCGGGCGGCAGAGCGCAGGCGTTCGGGCAGAACTTCGTCGCAGACAACGCTGGCACGCATCTGGCCGCCGCTGTCACCGCATGGTCGGCGGTCGATATCCTGGTGCTGAACGCGTCGATCGAATTGCCGGAGGACTGGCGTGGCATTTCGCGCGAGCACTTCGACCGGCAGATCGCGGTGAACCTGCGCGCGACGCTGGAACTGCTGCAGGCGCTGGTGCCGCCAATGGCCGATCGTGGCTGGGGCCGCGTGCTCACCATCGGCAGTATCCAGCAAATCATGCCGCATCCGGCGATGCTGGTGTATGCCGGCACCAAGGCTGCGCAGCAAACCTGGGCACTGAGCCTCGCGCGGCAATACAGTGGCAACGGCGTTACGGTGAACAACCTCGCACCCGGCGCAATCCTGACCGCTCGTAACCGCGCGCAGATGGCGACCGAAGGAGAGACCATTCTGCGCAGTGTGCCGGCCGGCCGGCTTGGCACACCGGATGATCTGACCGGTGCGGCCCTGCTGCTGTGCTCCGACGCCGGTCGCTACATCACCGGCGCCAATCTGTTCGTAGACGGCGGCCGGCATATCACCTGAGCGCCATATGAGGTTGAAGCCGGGCCGTGTCGGGCCCTTCTTGATAAGATGGAGATCCATGATGACACTGCAAAGATCCCGCACGTCGGCTGACCCGCCGCATGGGCGACCGCCACCGCCGTGGCTGGCAGGTGCCGCAATCGGGCTGACAATTCTGACAATGGCGGCCGGCGCGATGACGGTGGGCGCGACGCTCGCGATCGGGCAGGCGACGTGTCCGAAGTAGTCGGGCGGCGCTAGACGGCGCCTGCTGTCATCCCGCTCAGCCGGTTCCCGCTTCGGTAGCCGAAGAAGATATCCGGACTGAGCTCGTCAACCGAGCGGCAGCCGGTGTAAGCCATCGTCTTGTCGAACTCGTTGCGGATCAGGCTGATCGCGCGCAGCGCACCCGCCTCGCCACCGACCGCCGTGCCGTAGAGCGTGGCGCGGCCGGTCAGCACTGCTTTCGCACCCAGCGCCAGCGCTTTGGCGATGTCGGAACCGCGGCGCACACCGGAATCCAGGATCACAGTGGCGCGGTTGTTGACCGCCTCGGCGATGTCCGCCAGCAGATCGATAGGCGCGGCGGAACTGTCCATGTTCCGCCCCCCGTGGTTGGAGACGACGATGCCGTCGAGACCGTACTCGATCGCTTTGACCGCATCGTCCGGCCGGTTCACACCCTTGATCATCAGAATGCCCGGCCAGATGTCGCGGAATCGCGCGATGTCGTTCCAGTCGAGCGAATCCGCGCGCAACGCGTCGCGGCTGCCGACGCCGCTGAGGATCGATTGCTGGTACTCGGGAGGGTAGTTCTCGTGCCGCGGCAGGCCGGTGGTGGTGTAGTATTTCAGCAGCACGTCCTTCGCCCACACCGGATGGCGCAGTACATCCAGGACGAAACGCGGTGTCGGCGTGAAGGGCAGGCCGAAGCCGTTGTGGGTGTTGTATTCGCGATTGGGCGAGACGGGCGAATCAACCGTGACAATCAGTGCCTCGAAGCCGTTGCGGTTGGCGCGCTCGATCAACTGGTGCGACAGTTCGCGCTGTTTCCAGACATAGAGCTGGAACCACAGCCGGCCGCCTTTGTCCGGGCCGCCATGCTGCGCGATTTTCTCCATCGCCGTCATCGAGGCGGTGGATAGCGTCAGCGGGATCCTCGCCTTCGCCGCGGCCTTGGCGAGCTCGAGCTCGCCTTCATGCCAGCAGAGGCCAGCCGAGCCGGTCGGTGCGATTGCCATCGGCAGGCCGACAGGTTTGCCGAACAGAGTGGTGGCGACGGAACGCTGCGAGACGTCGACAAGGGCACGGTGGCGCAGCTTGATCCGCTCGAAGGCGCTGCGGTTGTTGGCCACGGCGATGTGGTCTTCCGTCGCACGGTCGACGAATTCGAACACGCCCTTCGGAAGGCGGCGCCTGGCAGCGGCGCGCAGGTCCCAGATGTTCAGGCAGCGATCGAGGTTTTGCATCCGCAATCGCTAGGGCGGATCCGCCAGTGGGTCAATTCGATGGCCGCGGCCAGAACGGTCTCACCGGCCGGGTGGCGAGAGCGAGACGGGCCGCCTGCTTCGTTCCGCCACGCGTCTGCGAGAGGGCGTCCGGCTGCGGCAGAGGAGGCGGTCACAGGACGCCGCCCGGCGCGGCCTCACCGGCGCGCGGCGCCTCGGGATGCGCGACGGACCGCACGCATGCCCCGGCCCGCAATGCGTAAGGCCGGCTGCACAGCGCGGCTGCATACCAGCAGTGCAGCGAAGCTACTTGCTGGAATCTCTCCCTTGACCTCAGTCAATCCGAGAATCCGACATCCGCGCATGCGGCGTCGCCGATTGCCGGAGCACCCAGACACAATCAGGAAGTGAAGAACGCGATGGACGCGACCACCGACATATCGACCCTGACCGACACCCGGATGCCGCACCGCGCCTCGCCGCGCGTTCGTCGGGTGCAGATCACCGCGCTCAGCCTGCTCGTGATCAGCGGCGTCGTGAACTATATCGACCGCGCCACGCTGGCGATCGGCAATCCGCTGATCCGTGCCGATCTGCACCTGTCTGTTGGCGATATGGGGCTGCTGCTTTCAGCGTTCCTGTGGGCGTACGCGTTCGCGCAACTGCCTGCCGGCGGCCTCGTTGACCGGTTCGGACCGCGCCGCCTGCTCGGTTTCGCGGTTCTGCTGTGGTCGGCCGCGCAGGGCCTGACCGGGCTGGCGGGCAGTTTCGGCCAGTTCGTGTTCGGCCGCGCCGTGCTGGGCCTCGGTGAGGCACCGCAATTCCCCACCGCGGCCCGTGTCGTGCGTGACTGGTTCAACGTGCGAGGCCGCGGCACCGCGACCGGCATATTCAATTGCTCGTCGACGCTCGGCACGGCGATCGGCGCGCCGCTGCTCACCGCGATCATGCTTGCCGTCGGCTGGCGCTGGATGTTCGGTATCATGGGTATCGCCGGCGTCATCGTCGCCGCGCTCTGGCTCGTGTTCTACCGCGACGCAGCCACCTCCAACCTGACGGCTGAGGAAGATGCCTACCGCCAGGAGGGTGACGAAACCGGCGAAGCGCGCCGCGTCACGTTTGGCGAATGGCGCCGCCTGTTCGGCTGCGCCACCACCTGGGGCATGATCATCGGCTTCTTCGGCGTGGTGTATCTCACCTGGGTCTACACCGCGTGGCTACCGGGCTATCTGGAAATTCAGCGCCACATGACGGTCCGCAGCGCCGGCTTCGCCTCCGCGGCGCCGTTCGTCGCCGGCGTGATCGGCGGCTTGTTTGGCGGCTGGCTCACCGACTGGCTGATGGCGCGCGGCATGTCACCGATCAACAGCCGCCGCGTGCCGATGACGATCTCGCTGTTGGGGATGGCCGCCTGCACCGTTGCCGCCGCGCTGGTGGCCAGCAATGTCATGGCGATCGCCTTCATCTCGGCGGCGATGTTCCTGGGCTACATCGCGAGTTCCGCGGCGTGGGCGATGGCCTCGGTTGCCGCACCGGCCAACACCACGGCATCGCTTGGCGCGATGCAGAATTTCGGGGGCTATCTCGGCGGGGCGCTGGCGCCGATGGTCACCGGCTTCATCGTGCAGGCCACCGGATCTTTCGTGCCCGCACTGATGACGGCAGCGGGTATCGGCGTGGTATGTGCGATCGGTTATTTCGCGATCATCCGCCACCCGATCACGGCGGCCGATCTCGGCAACTGATCAGGGGAGGGACGCGGCGGCTATCCCGCCGCGTCCATCATCATATCGGCCAGTCGGTTGCCCTGGCGGTAGCCGAAGAAGATGTCCGGCGAGATCTCGTCGATCGCCCGGCAGCCGGTGTAGGCCATCGTCTTGTCAAGCTCATTGCGGATCAGATTGATCGCCTTGAACGCACCCGCCTGGCCACCGACTGCTGTGCCGTAGAGCGTTGCGCGGCCGGTCAACACCGCCTTGGCGCCCAGCGCCAGCGCCTTCGCGATGTCGGACCCGCGACGGACGCCGGAATCCAGGATCACCGTGCCACGCTCGCCGACCGCTTCAGCAATCTCCGGCAGCGCATCGATCGAGGCCACGACGCTGTCCATGTTCCGCCCGCCGTGGTTTGACACCACCAGTCCGTCGCAGCCGTACTCGATCGCTTTCACGGCGTCGTCCGGCCGGTTGATACCTTTCACCATCAGGATGCCCGGCCACTTGTCGCGGAAGATCTTGATGTCGTCCCAGCAGAGCGAATCCTGGCGCATGATCTCTGCGTGGTCGTTGCGTGAGGCGCGGCGGTACTCGTCGGGATAGTTCTCGTTGCGCGGCATGCCGATCGTCGTGAAGTACTTCATCAGCACGTTGGTGAACCACACCGGATGGCGCATGATGTCGAGCGTAAACGTCACGTTCGGTTTGAACGGCAGCAGGAATCCGTTGTGCTGGTTGTACTCGCGGTTCGGTGGCACGATGGTGTCCACCGTGACGATCAGCGCCTCGAAACCCGCGCGGTTTGCGCGTTCAATCAACTGGTAGGACAGCTCGCGCTTGTTCCAGACATAAAGCTGGAACCACAGTCGCCCGCCGACGCCCGGGCCGGCTTCCTTGGCGATCTTTTCCATCGATGTCATGGCGCCGGTCGCGAGCGTGAATGGAATTTTGGCCTGCGCCGCGGCTTTCGCCAGTTCCAGTTCGCCCTCATGCCAGCACAGTCCAGCCGCGCCGGTCGGTGCGATCGCCATCGGCATTGACGCCGGCTTGCCAAACAGCATGGTGTTCATCGTCCTGCCGGACACGTCGACCAGAGCGCGGTGGCGCAGTTTGATACGCTCGAACGCAGCGCGGTTGTTGGCAACGGCAATGCCATCCTCGCTGCCGCGATCGACGAATTCAAACACGCCACGCGGCAGACGGCGTTTCGCCGCGGCGCGCAGGTCATAGATATTCAGACAATGATCCAGGCTGGCCATGGAAATATCCCCCTGAGACCGGATGATGAAGGCGGGTCGGGGGATGTCAAGCCAGTGTCACTGCAAGGCTGTTATCGCCGTTGATCGCCGTCAACCCGTTTCGCGCAGTACCTCGGTCTTGACCGGCAGCACTTCGCCCATCCACACCGCATTGAGCGTGTGGTCGTCGCGCGGCCGGCCGGACTGCGGATGCAGCAGGATCGTCAGTCCCATGCGGTTCAGCATCAGAAAGGGCACCAGCGTCGGCAGCAGTGCCGGTGGGAAGGCGATCTGATACATCGCCTGCACGTGCGGTCCCACCGGTTCATCATGCCAGCTTCCCATCCGCATCTGACCGGCGAACCGCTGTTCCACCCATGCTCGCAATTCTGCCGCACGATCCTTGCTGGATGGGTCGTAATAGACATGCGCGTGATAATCCGTGATCGCGCCCGGATCCTTCAGTGCGTTGGCCATCAGCCGCCCTCCTCCAGCAACCGTTTCACCTCGCGCTTCGCGACCTTGCCGTAGCCGGATTTCGGCAGCTCCGGCCAGACCACGATCCGTGCCGGCCATTTATACCGCGCCAGCCGGCCTTCAAGCAGCGAGAGCACATCGTGTTGGTCGACCGCCGCGCCATCCGCCGGCACGAGCACCGCGACGCCGCTTTCGCCCCAGCGCGCATCCGGCATCCCGACCACACAGGCCTCCGCCACGGAGGGATGCGTCACAAGCACTTCCTCGATCTCGCGCGGGTAGACGTTGGATCCGCCGGAAATGTACATATCCGAGGCGCGCCCGGTGATGTAGACAAACCCCTCGCGATCGATATGTCCCAGATCGCCGGTGTGAAACCAGCCGAATCGCGTCGCCTCTGCCGTCGCTTCCGGGTTGTTGTAATAGCCCGCAAACACACCGGGTCCACGCACGCAGATCTCGCCCGTCGTTTCGGCCGCCGCGTGACGGCCGTCCAGGTCGAGGATCGCGATTTCCATGCCCGTACGCGGAAAACCGCAGCTGCCGACACGCATGTTTGCGTCATCCACGCTGTGGTACTCACGCGGCAGCACGGTGATGTTGCCGGTGACTTCGCCCATGCCGAAATACTGCACAATCACACGGTCCAGCTTGCGCAGCGCATGCACCTGGTCGGCGCGGTACATCGGCGAGCCGGCATAGATCACGTAACGCAGCGACGAATGATCGTAGTGATCCACCGCATCGTGCCGGGTCATCATGGTAAGGATCGTCGGCACGGTGAACATGTTGGTGACGCGGTGCCGTTCGACCAGCCGCCACGCCTCCGCGCAGTCCAGCCGTTCGCCTGACAGCAGCACGCTCGCCGCGCCCCGCGCCACCTGCGGCAGGAAGTGAATGCCCGCCCCGTGTGACAGCGGTGCGACCACCAGTGATACGTCGTTCTCCGTCGTTGCGGGCATCAGATCGCACAGGTGGTTGCAGACGACGTATTCCATCTGCCCGTGCGTGAGCACGCCAGCCTTGGGCCGGCCTGTCGTGCCGGAGGTGTAGAAAAACCAGGCCGGATGGTCGGACGCGACATCGGCTGCCCGCAGCACCGGCGCGGCGTCGCCCGACGCCAGCGCATCCCACGCATCGGGGATCGAGAGCGTGAGGCGGCACGCCGGATTTTCCGCTTTCGCCGCCGCCGCGTGCTCGGGGAACGCCGCATCGAAAATGTGCACCGAAGCGCCGGAGGACGATGCGAGATATGCCACCTCCGGCGGGCTCAGCCGGAAATTCGTCGGCACCCACACCGCACCCAGCATCCATGAGGCGAACATCGTCTCCAGCACGGCGTTGGAGTTGCGCGCATGCAGCAGCACGCGGTCGCCATGCTGCACACCGCGCGAGGCCAGCGCGCCCGCCGCCGCCTGGGCCCGCCCAGCAAATTCCGCCCAGCTCCAGGTGCGTTCGCGCCAGATGATTGCCGGCCGATCCGGAAACCGCCGCGCCGTCTGCAACAAGAGATGGGCGAGGTTGCTGGTCGGGATCAGCGCAGCGGCTCCAGAATGGAGACGTAGTTCGCCACAGCGGCGCCGCCCATGTTGAACACGCCGCCGATGGTGGCTTTCGCCAGCTGCATGCCTTCCGGTGCCTGGCCGGTCAGCTGCATCGCCGTGATCGCGTGCATGGATACGCCGGTCGCGCCGATCGGATGGCCTTTCGCCTTCAGGCCGCCGGACGGGTTGACCGGCAGCCTGCCGTCCTTCTGCGTCCAGCCGTCGAGAACCGCGCGGGCGCCCTGACCCGGTCCGGTCAGGCCCATCGCCTCGTACTCGAGCAACTCGGCGATGGTGAAGCAGTCGTGCGATTCGACGAAGGAGAGGTCCTGCAGTTTCAGATCGGCCGCCTGCAGCGCGCGCGACCACGCTTCGCGTGCGCCTTCAAACTGGGTAATGTCACGCCTGCTGATCGGCAGGAAGTCGTTCACCTGCACGGCCGCGCGGAACCGCACCGCCTTGCCGAGAGAGCGCGCGGTTTCTTCGTCCGCGAGCACCAGCGCCGCCGCACCGTCCGACACCAGCGAGCAATCCGTGCGCTTCAAGGGCGGCGCGACATATGGATTCTTCTCGGACACCGTGCGGCAGAAATCGTACCCGAGGTCGCGCCGCATCTGCGCGTACGGATTGTCCACGCCGTTCTTGTGGTTTTTCGCCGCGATCGCCGCGAGCGCATCGGACTGGTCGCCGTAGCGCTGGAAGTAGCGCTCGGCGATGCGGCCGAACACGCCGGCGAAACCAGCAGGAATGTCACCTTCCTCTTTCTGGTAACAGGCACGCAGCAGGTTCTCGCCAACCTCCGGCCCGGGCGTCGCTGTCATTTTTTCCACGCCGATCACCAGCGCGAACCGGCCGCGGCCGGCGCCGATGAAATCCCGGGCGCCATGCACCGCCGCACTACCGGAGGCACATGCATTCTCAAACCGGGTGATCGGCTTGAAGCGCAGATCGGGCACGTGTTGCAGCACGAGCGAGGCAGGAAAGTCCTGCTTGGAGAAGCCGTTGTTGAACAGACTGACAAAGGTGGCGTCGATGTCGGTGGCAGAGACGCCCGCGTCCTCGATCGCTGCGCCGGCGACACGGCCGATCAGCGATTCGATGTCAGGATCTTCCAGCCGGCCGAACGGTGAGTGGGCCCAGCCGACGATGCATGCTTCGGTCATGGTGCAGGCTCCTGCGCATTTTGCTGGGTGGAACTTAGCGTGGCCGCGGCCTCGTGTCATTGCGGCGCGGCGTTCGGTCGCGCGTCGTCCCGGCCGGGCGGCTGCAGCCGGCGGAGGACTGATCGTCCGGCGACGCTCAGCGCGGCATGTGCAGCGCCCGCATCGGTGGCCGGACGCTGTCCGGTTATGCCGCGCCGGCGCACGTGACGAACTCTGCTCCCTGTGGTGAGCTTGCTCCAGAAGGCGCCAGAAGGGGGAAACGATGGCCACGATCGTGCTGGTTCACGGAGCGTATCAAGGCGGCTGGATCTGGGCGCGTGTGGGGCCGATCCTGCGCGCCGCGGGACACACCGTGTTTGCGCCCTCGCTCGATGGCTGTGCCGAGCGCAAGCACGCGCTCCGCCCCGGCATCACGACGGAAACCCACGCCGCCGAAATCGCCGACCTGATGTTCTACGAAGACCTGCACGATGTCGTTCTGGTTGGCACCAGCTCCGGCGGCATGGTCGCCTGCCGCGCCGCGGAACTGGCGCGCGAGCGCATCGGCCGCATCGTGCTGGCGGACGCGCTGGCACTGAAGACTGGCGAAAAGATCGGCGACATCGTCAACCGCACCGCGCGCGTCACCACCGCGCTCACCACGGGCCCCTCGCCCGAGGACGCGCGGAACCGCATGTTCGCTTCGCTTGATCCTGCGACGCTGGAATGGGCGCTGGCGCGCTATACGCCGCACCCGATCGCGGCCATGGAGGAGCCGGTGACGCTCAACGGTTTCTGGACGCAGAACTGGAACGCCACGGTGATCTGGTGCAAGCGCAGCCAGAACCCGCCGGTTGCGCATCAGCGCCGGGCCGCCGATACACTGAAGGCGCGCTGGTTCGAACTCGACACCGGCCATTATCCGATGCTGACCACGCCCGAAGAATTGTCGCGCCTGATCCTGGCGCAATGACCCTCTCAGCGCGTCACCGAACCGTCATTGCTGTCGCGTGCCACGCGGTCCTCAGATAGGTGCGCCCGCTGCATGCCTTGCAGGATCGCATCGGCGTCCTGACGAGCCTGCGCGTCGCGCGAGCCGCCGTTCAGGAACGCGCGTTCCGATGGGCTCTGCCCGAGCGTGCAGGCGGCGACAACGATCGCGACAGAAATGGCAAGAATGTAACGCATTGCGGGCCGCTCAGTTTGCCAAGCGGGAAGCATAGAGCGAACCGACCGGTTTCGCCAACAAGGGATCCGGACCGCGGCGCTTCCGCCTCGGCGGGCTTCGCCGTACTGTCGTGCCAACCGGGAGGGAGCCGCCACTCATGAGCATCATCTCGCTGGCCGGGGTCGAGCTGGAGATGTGGGAAGGCGGCGAGGGGCGGCCGCTGCTGTTTTTGCACGGCGCCGGCGGATTTCGGTCCGGCGACGAATTCGTCGGCCTTTTGGGCCGTCATCGCCGGGTGACCGCGCCATCGCATCCGGGGTTCGGCGCATCGTCGCTCCCGGACTGGGTCGACCGCCCCGACGACATCGCGCTGATCTATCTGTCATTGCTGGACCGGCTCGGAGACGCACCGATCGATCTGGTCGGCTGCTCGCTCGGCGGCTGGATCGCGGCGGAGCTCGTCTGCATGGTCCCGGAACGATTCCGCAAGCTGGTGCTGGTTGGCCCTGTCGGCGTGAAGCTGGGCGGCCGCGACACGCTGGACGTTCCGGATATCTTCGCGATGCCGGCCGCGGCGGTGGAGACGCTGCTGTACCACGACCCCGCCCGCCATCGCCCGGACCTTGCGAAACTGACGGACGATCAGCTGGCAATCATGCTGCGCAACCGGGAGACGACGGCGCTGCTCACGTGGGAGCCGTTCATGCACAATCCCACGCTGCGGCACCGGCTGCATCGGGCGCGGTGCCCGACGTTGTTCCTGCGCGGCGAAAGCGACGGGCTGGTGTC
This sequence comes from Acetobacteraceae bacterium, assembly GCA_030037665.1. GTDB lineage: Bacteria > Pseudomonadota > Alphaproteobacteria > Acetobacterales > Acetobacteraceae > JASHVB01. The sequence continues at coordinate 7,211 of JASHQG010000795.1, read as the reverse complement.
TGCATCGTATCTCGACGGCTACGCCGCGCTGTTGCCGGATGCGCGTGTCGTCACCATCGCTTCGGCCGGGCATCTGCCGCAGCAGGAGCAACCTGTCCCGTTCGTTACGGCGGTGATGTCCTTCCTCGACGCGTGACTATGCTGGAGAGAAATCATGCGCGCCTGGCATTTCAGCGAGACCGCCTATCATCTGCTGCCACCGGCGGAGAGCTACGAGTCGATTCGCGTCAGCCTGCCTAACCGGAACTACGACCCGCAAACCGGCGCTGATCTCTATCATCGTTACCTCGACGAATGGCTGCTTGCCGAGGATGAGGGCATGGAGATCATGCTGAACGAGCACCACCAGACCGCGACCTGCGTCGATCCTGCGGCGCCGCTGATGCTGGCGGTGCTGGCGCGGCAAAGCCACAAGGCACGGCTGCTGATTCTCGGCAATCCGATCGCCAACCGTCGCCAGCCGGTGCGCGTGGCGGAAGAAATGGCGATGATCGACGTGCTGTCGCGTGGGCGGCTGGACGCCGGATTCGTTCGCGGTGTGCCGTACGAGATCTCCCCTGCGAACAGCAATCCCGTGCGGATGAACGAGCGGGAATGGGAAGCGCTTGACCTGATCGTCAAGGCGTGGACCCACCACGATGGTCCGGTGAGTTTCGAGGGACGGTTCTTTCATAACCGGCAGGTCAACATCTGGCCGCGCCCCTGGCAGCAGCCCCATCCGCCGATCTGGATCAGCACCACGAGTCCGCCCGGTGCGGCGCGCGTCGGTGCGCGAGGCTACGTGCAGGCGACGTTCCTGACCGGGTTTGACGGGACGAAGCGCATTTTCGACGCTTATCGGGCGGCATGGCGTGAGGCGGGGCGCGGCGCTGACGTCCCGAACGACCGGCTGGCCTACGCGGCGCTGGTGTACACGGGTGCAACGCAAGCCGAGGCGTATGCGGGTGCGGAGAAGCTGCTGTGGTACATCACGTCGAACAAGGTGCCGCCGCATTTCGCCGCACCACCCGGTTATCTGCCGGTGGAAGCCGGTGTGCGCATGCTGCGCGGCGCGGAGCATCCGTTGAGCGCGTTTGCCAAGAGCGCGAGCGTCGAAGGAGCGATTGCCGCGGGAATCATGATGGCCGGTACGCCTGATCAGGTCGAGGCGCAGATACGCAAGGTCTATGATCACGTCGGCGGTTTCGGCCATCTGCTGATCATGGGGCAGGCAGGATTCCTGGATCACGACGAAACGGTCGCCGGCATTCGCATGTTCGCACGCGAGGTCTATCCGCGGGTGAAGGCGTGGTAGGTCGCTTGAACGACCGCGACAGAGGCCGGGAAATCGTCATTCCCCCACCCGCTGAAGCTGGGAGAGATCAGCATGGGCAAACTGGACGGCAAGGTTGCAATCGTGACTGGCGCGGGTCGGGGCCTCGGGCGCGCCTACGCGCGACGGTTGGGCGCCCTCGGTGCCAGGGTCGCCGTCTCTGACATCAATCTGCGTTCGTACGCTGAGTACGAAACCGAAGCGAAGGACATGACCGCCGAAAGCACGGTGGCGGAAATCGAGGCCGCCGGTGGCACAGCCATCGGCGTCGAATGCGACGTGATGGATCGTGGGGCGGTCGATGCGCTGGTCCGGCGTGTGATCGACGAATGGGGGCGTGTCGACATCCTGGTCGCCAACGCCGGTGGCGGACGCGGCCGGCCGGTGGACACGCGCGCCAGCACGCTCGATCCGGCCCTGCTGCAGCTCGTCACCAGCATGAACCTGTTCGGCACGGTCTATTGCTGCAATGCCGTCGCCCCGCACATGAAAGCCCAGCACGCGGGCAAGATCGTTACCGTTGCCTCCGTCGCCGGCCTCGGTCCGTCGCGCGACGGCGGCTACGCGCACTACGGTGCGGCCAAAGCAGCCATCGCCCATTACACCCGCTATCTTGCGCAGGACCTCGGACCGCACGGCATCACCGCGAACTGCATCGCGCCTGGCTTCATCATGACCGGCCGCGTCGTCGCGACGGTCTTCCCCAATCGCAGCGACGCGAATGCGAACTTTGCCGAGATGGTCGCGCTGCGGCGACTCGGCACGGTGGAGGACTGCGCCAAAGTGGTCGAGTTCCTGACAACCGACCTGTCGGACTACGTCACCGGCACGGTCATCGCGATCGATGGAGGGCTGGTGAGATGGGCGTGAACCAAAGCCTCGACGGCGTGCGTGTGCTGGAACTCGCACGCTACCAGGCTGGCCCGCGCGGCGGCATGATTCTGTCGGACCTCGGCGCGGAAGTCATCAAGATCGAGCGCCCGGGCGGTGAGGAGACCCGCAAGCATGCGCCCATGGTGCGCGGGCAGAGCGTGTATTTCACGGTCTACAACCGGGGCAAGAAGAGCATCTGCCTCGATATGCGCAATCCGCGCGGCAAGCAGATTTTCGCCGATCTGGTGAAGCAGTCCGATGTCGTGCTCGAGAATTTCCGGCCCGGCACGATGAAGGCGATGGGGTTCGACTACGCGGCGCTCTCTGCGCTGAACCCGCGCATCATCCTGGTCTCGGTCTCGGGCTTCGGCCAGTACGGGCCTTACACCGATCGCCCGGCGTTTGATCCGCTCGGCCAGGCGATGAGCGGGCTGATGATGCTGACCGGGCAGCCCGTGGGCCAACCGCTCGGTACCGCAACATCGCTGGTCGACCGCTATACCGCGCTCCATGCGACGATTGGCACGCTCGCGGCCTTGCGACATCGCGACCGGACCGGCGAAGGCCAGCTTGTCGATTGCTGTCTGCTCGATTCGGCGCTGACGATGGTGGAGATCCCCACGTCCTATTATCTGGCGACCGGCGAGGAAGGTGGCGAGGCAGGCAGGCCGCCTTATCGCGCGAAAGACGGCTGGGTCGTCATCTCCGCGGCGGGTCGCGAGATGGCCGGACGCCTGATGCAGCTGGTGTCTGGCAGATCGGCGGGCGAGGCGGAACCGCTGACCGGCGGACAGGGCGGCGACGAACGTCGCCGCGCCGTCGAGGCGTGGTGTGCGGAGCGCAGCGTCGAGTCTATCTGTCAGGCGCTGATGGATATCGGTGTGCCTGTGGCGCCCGTGCGCAGCATTCCCGAGGTCGCGAAGGACCCGCACCTGTGGCAACGCGAGATGCTCGTGAAGATGGAAGATGCCGTCGCTGGCGACATCTACGTCCCCGGCGTCACCATCAAGATGTCGAAGACACCTGGCCGCGTCGCCCCGGTGCCGACACCCGGGCAGCACACCGACGAGGTGCTGGGCCGATTGCTGGGGCTCGATGGGGGCACGCTCAGCGGCCTGCGCGAGGCCAAGGTAATCGCATGACAACGGTTGCCATCGTCGGCGCCGGCATCGGCGGCGTCTATCTCTCGGCGTTTCTTGCCGTCGGCGGCTGCAAGGTCCGGCTGCACGATATCGACGAGGCGCGCCTGGCCGTTGTCCGCGCGCGCGGCGGCATCGAGGTCGAAGGCCCGCCTGACCGGTTCGCGGCCCTGGAGCAGGTGACCACCGACCTCGCGACGGCGGTCGACAATGCCGACATTATCGTTGTCGCGACGGGCGGCACGTACCAGGAAACCGTTGCCGCATCGCTTGCGCCGTTGCTGCGCGACGGACAGATCATTCTACTCGTCCAGGGCAACACCGGCGGGGCACTGGTGGTACGCCGTGCACTCGATATCGCCGGCCGTGTCGCGCGTGTCGACATCGCAGAGATGGACAATTACCCCTACTCCTGCTGGCGGCGTTCGCCGACGCGCATTGCACCGATCGTCAGCAAACGGTTCCTGCAGATCGCAACCTTTCCCGGCAACCGCATCGACGCCGTCTTTCCGCGGCTCCAGCCACTCTTCCCGCATGCCAGCGCTGCCCGGTCCGTCGCTTACACCGGTTTCACCAACGCCAATGCGATGCTGCACGTCGCAAATTGCATCGCCAATGCCGGCAAGATCGATCGCGGCGAGCGGTACAGATTTTACGCCGACGGTGTCACGCCGCTGGTTGCCGGCCTCTATCGCGCGATCAACGCCGAACGGGTTGCGGTGGCGGCAGCGCTGGACGCTGAGGTACCGACACTGGAAGCGTGGTTTGAGCGCACTTACGGCGTGCGCGGCGCGACCCTCAGCGAGACGTGCCAGTTGCTGACCACAAACACCGACGGGCCCTATCAGGCGACGGGGACGCCGGCATCGTTCGAACACAAGTATATCAGCGAAGATGTGCCGGTCGGGCTGGTGCCGATGGGTGCGCTCGGCAGGGCCGCCGGGGTTGCAACGCCGGCGATCGACGCGCTGGTCGAGATGGTGCGCTGCATGACAGGCAAGGACTACGCGGCCGAGGGCCGCACGCTGCATCGGATGGGGCTCGGCGGAATGAACGCGGCCGCTATCCGCCATGTCCTGGCCGAGGGGTTCACATAGGCAACGAGGGAACGTTCCATGCTTTTCACCTGCCTGCCGCCCGGTGCGCCGATCCCCGGCCGCTTTCCCGGGCCGCCACATCGGCGGGGCCAGTACTTCGTTGTCGATATACACTGCCATCTCCTGACGGAAAGGGCGGAGCAGATGTTCCGCGAGGCCGGTGCGGTGGACAACCGGCCGCGCGAGGTATTCGCCAACGCCCGCACGCGCGACGTGAACCGCGAGCAGGCACGGCGCACGCGTGTGCAGTTCACCTCGATTGAAAAGCGCCTGGCCGACATGGACCAGATGGGCATCGACGTGCAGGCGATCACCCCGGCGCCGAACCAGACCTATTACGACACGCCGCCCGATCTCGGGATCGCTACCGCGCGCGTCATCAACGATAACATCGCGGCCATCTGCGCGAAGCACCCGGACCGCTTCGCCGGTCTGGGAACAGTGCCGTTCCAGGCGCCTGACCTCGCCGTCGCCGAACTCGACAGGTTGCACAAATCGCTCGGCCTGCGCGGCATCGAGATCGCAACCAATGTGGCCGGCGCCGATCTGTCCGAAGATCGTTTCCGCAGGATTTTCGCCAAGGCCGAAGAGCTGAACTTCACGCTGTTCATGCATCCGACCGGATTCACGGAGGCGCGCCGGTTCGGCGATCACTATTTCACCAACGTCATCGGCAATCCGCTGGACACCACCGTCGCCGTCCATCACCTGATCTTCGGTGGCGTGCTGGAGCAATGCCCGAAACTCAAGCTGGTGTTGTCGCACGGCGGCGGATACCTGCCCGCCTATTCCGGACGCATCGACCACGCCGCGTCGGCGCGGCCCGACTGCTGCGAGCAGATCCGCGGCATGCCGACCACCTATCTGAAGCGGCTTTATTTCGACACGCTGGTCTATACCCACCCGCAGTTGGAGTACCTGGTGCGGCAGTACGGCGCGGACCACGTGCTGATGGGGACGGATTATCCGGCAGACATGGGTGAGGTTGATCCACTCGGCTTCATCGAGTCTGCGCCGGGGCTGAGCGACGGGGAGCGCCGCGCGATTTTAGGAGAGAATGCCGCGCGGCTGTTGGGCCTCAAGATCAGCTCGCCCGCTTAAGCGGGCAGGCGCGGGAGGCGTCGGCGCCGAGGGTTGGGAGCCGAGGGTCAGGGGAGAGAGGGGAGGCTCCGGTGTCGTCCGCCCGCCGGCGGCGTCCTGCGTGCCAACCCCTTCCGTCACTCGGCCGATCTATGATCAGAGTCCCATCGCCTCATCGTACGCCCGCCGCACCTCCTCCGGCTGGCCCACCAGATAGGGAAATCCCGGCCGCGGCACGTCGCCTCCCCGTGGGCCGCCGCGCGCCACCTGCTCTCGCGTCGCGCCCTCGGTCAGCAGCGTGCGTCCGATGATCGGCAACCGCACGCACCGGTTCGCCTCTTTGTCGCGGATGACCGCCTTCGGCTCGCCGCCGGCCGCGACGACCTCCAGATCCTGGAAAAACCGCTGGCGCATCATGATGATGCCGCGGTCGCTCTGTCCCAGATGCTCGCGTCTGCGGTCGGTGATCGCGCCCTGACCGACCCAGCCCACGAAATCCTGGTTCATGATGTGGCTGGTGATCCAGCGTCCCGTCGCCCTGTCGGTGATCGGCGAATACCAGTACGGGATCGTCTGCTGCACGAACGGCTCCCGGTCCTTCGGCACGCGGGTAAAGAACCACCCGACGCTCAGCGTGTTCGTGTCATCGATCGGCACCCGCCATTCGAAATGATTGCCGGTGAACAACGCATTGGGCCACAGACACACACGGCCGACAGTCCACAGCGGATCATTTTCATCCGCGCCCTCACGCACCCGGCGATACACCAGACCGTATTCGAACTCGTCGAAGCCCAGCTTCAGATGTCGCGGCGCCGCTCGGCCGTCGCCGCCGGTGCTGCGCGCCTTCCAGTTGTCGTGCAGCCATTCGAAATGCACCGGATCGATCGAGTTCTCCTGGCATTGCAGCCAGTTGCACGGCACGACGGAAAACACGATCTGCACGAAGCCGTTCGCCCAACTGAACGGCTCCCAGTCCGGCACCAGCGGCGCGGGCGACGGGCCGAGATATGCCCAGATCAACCCGGCGTGCGCCTGCACCGGATACGCAGTGATCTGGATGCGGTCCCGGAAGCGGACGTCCGGCGCGGCAATGTCCTCGAACGGCTGTTCGACGCAGGCGCCGGATTGATCGAAGCACCAGCCGTGATAGCTGCAACGCAGTCCGCTCGGTTCCACCATCCCATACGACAGATCGGCGCTGCGGTGCGGGCAGTGTCGCTCGACCAGGCCATAGCGGCCGGACAGGTCCTTGTAGAGCACGAGGTCTTCGCCAAACAGCCGCACCGGTTTCACCGGATTATCGGCGAGCTCCGCGACCGCGGCGACCGGCTGCCAGTAGCGCCGCAGCAGGCCGCCCATCGGCGTACCAGGCCCGACTTCGGTCAAGAGCTTGTTGCGGGCCTCACTCAGCATCGTGCATCGCTCCGGCTACAAGTTGGCATGGCGGGGAGCAGAGCGTTGCGGTAATCCCCCGCCGGGCATGGTTTCAACACGGCCGGCCGCGCAATCATGCTCACAACTTCACCAGTTTCTGCAGGCATAAGATGTCCTGATCATCCGGGATCGGTGTGCCGCGGTTCTTCATCGACGTGCGTGCGACCTCGCCGACATAGATGTCCCCGCGCGAATCGATCGCAACACCGTGCGGCGAGGTGAACTGGCTCGGCCGTTCGCGCGTCGCGTCGCCCAATCGCGCGAGCGGCTTGC
>JASHQG010000794.1 GCA_030037665.1 Acetobacteraceae bacterium | reverse complement strand
TTCCTCGCGGCAATTGACGCTGGACGCATTGTCGCCGCGCCGCCCGCACCGAAAAAGACCTAGGCCGCCGAGCGGGGCGCGATGCAGCACGGAGCGCTGGGCGTAGAGAACGAGATCAGGCCTCGGTGTGTGCTGTTCGACCTGACAGGTCCGGTTCTGACCCTACCCTGGATGCTGGCAGCGACCGATGTCTGCTCATCCCCACTGGCGGCATTGCACGGTGAGGCGCGCACGCGCCCCTTACGGACCTCCGGGCTGAGCGTGGTGCAGGTCCGCTTCCACTCGGAGCATCGAGGAGGCTCACGTGAAAATCTTTGAGGCAGCGCGTCCCTCCGGGGGGCGCCAGGGAGCCGTGCATGATGTCATAGCCGGCGTGACCCTTGCTTCGATGAATGTGCCTCAGCTACTCGGTTACGCACGCATTGCCGGCATGCCGTTGGTCAGCGGCCTCTATACCGCGCTGCTCGCACCGATTGCGTTTGCCGCGCTTGGTTCCTCGCGGCATCTCGTTGTGGCCGCCGACTCGGGAACAGCAGCGATTCTCGCGGCCGCGCTCAGCCATCTCGCCGATCCCGGCAGCCCGCAGTATTCATCGCTCGCCGCCACGACCGCGCTTCTTACAGCCGGCATGCTTCTGCTCGCCAGGATCTTCAAACTAGGGTTTCTCGCGGATTTTCTTTCGCGCACCGTCCTGGTCGGGTTTCTCACGGGCGTTGGCGTCCAGGTGGCCATCGCGATGCTCGGAGATATGCTGGGCATCGCGATCAATGCGCGCAACACAATCGAACAGGCGTGGGAGCTCGCGCGCGGACTACCGCACCTCGGTGGGCCCACGCTGATCCTGTCATCGCTCGTGGTGGCCGCGATTTTGCTGGGACGGTGGATTGCGCCACGCGTTCCGGTCGCTTTGGCTGTCGTCATCGTCTCAATTGCTGCCAGCCGCGCTTGGGATCTCTCGGCGCTCGGGATGGCGATGATCGGCCCGATCCCCGGTGGACTCCCTTCACTTGGCCCGCTCCTGCCAACCTGGAGCACGGTCTGGCAGCTCGTGCCCGTCGCCGGCTCCTGCTTCGTGGTGATCATCGCCCAGAGCGCTGCCACGTCTCGCGCGATCGCGACACGTTACCAGGAGCGCATTGATGAGGACGCCGACATATTGGGATTGTCCGCGGCCAATGCAGTCGCAGCCATGAGCGGCGCATTTGTCGTCAACGGAAGCCCCACCCAGACGGCGATGGCTGATCGCGCTGGAGGCCGCAGTCAGCTCACTCAGATCGTGTTCGCAGGCTGCGTGCTTGTTGTCCTTTTGGCGCTCACCGGTCCTCTGCAGTATCTGCCTCGTTCCGTGCTGGCTGCGATCGTCTTCACGATTGCAATCGGGATGGTCGATATCGCCACGCTGCGAGCGATGCGTCCAGAGAGCCCAGGCGAGTTCAGGCTGGCCCTCATCACGGCCGCTGCGGTCGCCTTCATCGGGGTCGAGCAGGGCATCGTGTTGGCGATTGTGCTTTCTCTTCTGCGACATGTGCGCCAAAGCTACAGACCGCATACAGAGGTGCTGCAGCGCGATCCGACGCGTGGGTGGGTCACGGTGCCAGCAACCCCCGGCCATCAGACCGAGCCCGGTCTTGTTCTCTATCGCTTCGGCGCGAACCTGTTCTACGCGAACGCAAACCATTTCGCGGACGAGGCACATGCTCTGGTGGACGGAGCTCCCGACCCGGTTCGCTGGCTGGTCATCGAAGCCGACGCAATCGGTGATGTGGACTACACCGCAGCTCGCGTGGTCTTGACGCTGATTGGTGACCTGCGCCGGCAGAACGTGCGGATTGCCTTTTCCCGTGTAAGCGAATCGCTTCGTGCAGACATGGATCGCCACGGCGTCACCGCCGCTATTGGCGTCGAGAACCTTTTCTCTAGGCGGCACGCCGCGCTTGCGGTGGTGCATGGTGCAAATTCGCCGACGTCAGATTGACGCCGACCGGGCAGGGCATAGCGGATCGCCCGTGGCGGATCCGCGCATCCTGGTGCGGCCTGTTGAGACCGATGGAAACTGTTGGCAGGCCGACACCGCGATTGCGCCTTGTAGATCGGCAACGCGCGAAAGGCCACGGAGCAAACGGAGTATCAACCCGCCCGGTCGACCGCCGCGGAGCGAAGTCGGCCAACACCAGCCCTACAGGCTGCCACTTTCTCTGCCCCTAGAAGAAGACAAAGGACCGAACGACGACGTTCTTGCGGCATCGCGCGTCGGCCGGCGCGGTCGGGTCGATGCAGGCCGTATGGAAGGACCAGCGCGAGACGGAGCCGTCCGTGACGGAGTCATAGCACTTGAGCATTGAAACCTCGGTGGGTTTCTGCCGGGGAAACCAGTACCACTCGTGGTCGGGACGATAGGTAAAGCGCGTGGTCTCGCCGACGCGGTCGTCGTAGATCCGGTAGTTGGTGATGTACGGCTGGTCGGCGAACGAGGGCCAGGCGCAGAGCACGAAGGGGAACTGCTCGACTGGCTCCATCGGCTTGGCGAGATTGAGCGACATGAACCGTCGCGACATCTTTTTGTCGGCCTCTTCCTCCGTGTAGCGCTGCGCGCGTCCGAAGTTTCTCAGGTTCCTGGTGAGCAACTCGCGGCAACGCACGCGACCACTGTTGTCGTTGAGGTCGTTATGCACAAGGTTGGCGTAATTGGCGTTCACGCCCGGGTTTCTGTCCTCCTGGTCTTCGGTACGATCGCCCGCGTAGTCCTTATCGAAGACGTCGTGGTTATAGACCAGTGCATCGGTCGCCTCCGGGAAGAATTCGAGAAGCAGCTTCTCGATCTCGGGATAGAACACCCGCTCCACCTCCGCGGAATCGTAGAAGTTCGTGCATTTGGACTCGAGGTGTGCCAGCGAAAGACCGAGCCGGTCCATACATTCGGGGCTGTTCGGTGACAGGCCGGGATAGTATTCGCTGATGCGCCGGGCGTCGCGCATCACCTGCGGGAAATAGAGGTCCCGCAGCCGGTTGTCCTGCTCGTTCTTTCGTAGAATCGCCGCATAATCCCTGCGCGCCGGATCGCGCCACAGAGCGTTGGACGGGACAACGGAGTAGGTCGGCCGCTCGTAGACGGTATAAGGCAACGGCAGTGCCAGCCCACCATCAGGGGCTTTGATGGTGTTGGAGCGACGGATGTACTCCACGCACTCGTCGTAACCGCGAAACCCGAGACCCCACTTTGTCTTGATCGGCCCCGGTTGAGCCTTTTCGATCATCTCGGCAACGCGCTGGCCTTCGCCTTCACCGATTTCAACGAGCGCGTCTTCGATTGCCTTGGTGGTTCCGGCGTCGCCGTCGCGGTCGAACGCCATGTAGGACAGGCCTCCGTTCGCTGCGACCGGCGGGGGCTGCCCTTTCGTGCGCTCGAGCGGTGGCACATAGGCCGGTGAGATTATGTTCGTCGACGCAGCGGCGCTGATGCCGGCAGGCTCGAGCTTGCTCATGGCGTACCTCGGTTTACCGGGCCTCAGCGTGGCACACAGAGCCCGTGCTTTCCAGGCGTCTGGCGTCAGCGCCGCAAGGTGTGCAGCCGACCGGTGGAGACCCTGCAACGCGATTGCTCAGGCCTGATGTGCTCGACCGCAAGATCCCGAAGGGCACGCCGCGAAATGGCGCAGCCGCTGTCGCAGTCGGGCAATTTTTTGTGTCGCAGTACTTCGTGTCGAAGTACTGGGGTCGCTGGCTGAACGTGGTAGCCGCGGGGCCGGACCGCGGACTGGACGCGAAGAACGTCCGCGATATCAAACGGTTGCGGATCGGCTCATGCTGTCGTCCGTGTCCACGCTCGGTTCCCGGCACGACCGATATCGCGCCCGAGAGTTGCATACACGCAACACCACCGAACGAAGCGCCAAGTTTTTGAAAAATTTTTCAAGCGCACCCGAAGGCATCATAGTCGGCGCGCTGAAAGCAGGGGCAAACTCCGCACTGGCCACACGGCGGGCGTGCAATTGAGCAACAGCGACAGGAGAAAGCAGCCATAATCAATCAACATTCTGCTGCCCGCGGCGTCGGATGCCGCGCGCTGCACCGCAGGGCCTATGCAACCGGCCCCCATTCGCGTGCTTCGTGGGATCTCAAGAGCGATCTGGTAGGCCGCCTGCCGATCCACACCGGCTTACGACTGCCGTTGCGCGCGCGGGGCGTCTTCGTTACCCACGGGTTGCAGACACCCGGGCACAGGGGTCGTGAACAGCGTGGACTTTCTGTGCTGACACGCCGTATCACAACCGCCTGGAGGCCCTCTCGGTGGCGGTCGGGTATATCAACCCGACGATGCGAAGCGCAGGTTCCTGCGCCTT
>JASHQG010000793.1 GCA_030037665.1 Acetobacteraceae bacterium | reverse complement strand
GCGCCGCGCGGTAGGCGACATCACCCTCGTCCAGCAGCGCGACCGAGGCACCCCGTGCCGCCGCACCCCACGCAATGGCGCCGCCCACCAGGCCTCCGCCGATGACGATCAGGTCGTGAGCCAGCATGCCTCCTCCTGTCCGCGCGCGGCATGGTTATGTATCTTCCGGCTGAGGCAACCGAGCAACCGATGACCGGACCATGGCTGGACACTCGCAATTCAAGAACATCATGCATCGCAAGGGCGCGCAGGACGCCCGCCGCGGCCGTTTGTTCGCGCGCCTGATCCGCGAGATCACGGTCGCCGCTGGCCAGGGCCTGCCGGACCCGGCGGCCAACCCACGGCTGCGTGCAGCGGTCGCAGCGGCGCGCGAGGCGAATATGCCGAAGGACACGGTGGACCGCGCGGTCAAGAAGGCGACCGGCGGTGCGGGCGGCGAGAACTACGCCGAGGTGCGCTATGAGGGTTATGGACCCGCGGGCGTCGCCGTGATGGTGGAGGCGCTGACCGACAACCGCAACCGCACCGCATCCGACATTCGCAGCGCCTTCGCCAAGCACGGCGGTGCACTGGGCGAGACGAACTCCGTCAGCTTCCTGTTCAACCGGATCGGCATCGTGTCCTACCCGGCGTCGGTCGCCTCGGCCGACGACATGCTCGAGGCAGCAATCGAGGCCGGCGCAGACAATGTCGAAAGCGACGAGACCGGGCACGAAATCACCTGCGGCCCCGACGATTTCTTCGCCGTGCGGGACGCACTGGAAGCGCGGTTCGGCTCGCCGGAAACTGCCAAGGTGGAGTGGCGGCCGACCACGTCGGTGACACTGGATGAGGAACGTGCCGCCACCGTCTTGAAGCTGCTCGACGTGCTGGAGGATAGCGACGACGTGCAGAACGTTTACGCGAATTTCGACATCCCGGATGCGGTGATGGCGCGCCTGAGCGCGTAACGAGATTCTGCGAGACATGCGCCGACAGTTAATCGAACCCAAGCACGTCTCAACGTTACTCTGCTGCTTCGTTTCGTCCTGATATCCGGCCGAATGCCCGGCATGCGCCCATGATGCCGGTGCCTTGGTACGGATGGCCATCGATCGAGCCCGACCCGCCTGTGCTGTACGGCCGCGGAATCGGTGAACTGCCCGGGCGACGTGACCAACCATCGACACGCTGCTGAGGCATGGGTGACCGGCTGGCTCTGCCAATCCGATCTTTGGCCGGGTGAGCCGCCAGAAAGGCGGCGGGCTACTTAGTGTGAGTAGGCAATGCTAAGTGCCCTCAGCAGCGCGCCAGCGAAAATGAGGATGAACAGAATGAACGGCCGCCAGGGGTCGTCCCAGAACCATCCCACGAAGCGCCAGCCGGGCCCTTGGTGGGTGAGCAGCCGATCAACGTCGATGTCCCTGTAGCCCTTTGGGCAAAGGAGCCGGATGCGGTGTGTCGGGGTTTCTTCCTGAAGGTGCCGGACAATCGCTGCCAGAAATGGATCATAATAGGGAATGTGCGCTGCGGCACGAGGCAGGCAAACGCAGGCCTCGCCGGGCTTATTCTCGTAGCGACGTGCGCTCGCCTTGCGCTTGCCCCGGTTGAAGCGGTACTCCGTACCAGCGTGGAAGTAGCCGTGATGGTCTTCCGCGTCGAGGAAGCCCTCGAGCTCATCCGCGTCAAGGACTGCTTCGAGGAACTGCTCACGTGTCACCTCGAGCGGTGGTTCTTGTTCCAACTGGCGATGCGGAGGTGGCATCGTGTTCTCGTTCCCGATTCAAGTCCCGACAGTGTACGAGCATGTCTTCAGTGGCCAAAGACGATGCAGCGGTATGGTGACAGGATAACCCACGACTGCCAGCCACGGTTAGCGCGATACGTTTGGATCTGACCACCTCTGGCGATGGCATCGCACGGTTGGCATCTGCGTCAAGCCTCGATCGTTGGGACATTCGGTTGGCGCGGATCGCGGCTTTGGCGGGCGACCGGGCGTGGCCCGAGCCGCGAGGTGTGCAGGCTTTGGCGCCTGGTACCCGCCAATTTCGACATCCCTGACGCGGTGATGGCGCGACTGAGCGCATAGCAAACTTCGGTGATTGCCGGTTTCTCAACGACACTCAGTCGAACCCTACCGCATCCCAGGGTTGCTCTGCTGCCGCGTTTCGTCCTGATATCCGCCCGAATGCCAGGCATTCGCCGATGTTGCCGGTGCCCTGGTATAGATAGCTGTAGATCGATCCCAACTCGCCCGCACTGTACAGCCGCGGAATCGGCGCACCGTCCGGGCGTACGATTTGGCCTTTCTCGTTCCGCCGCGGTCCGCCCTGCGTGTTCAACATCGACGGCGACAGCTCCACTGCATAGAACGGCCCATTGACAATTGGCGCCAACATCAGCTTGCGGCCGCAATCGTCGTCCCGGCCGCCATCGCAGAAGCTGTTCCAGCGCTTGACGGTTTCCTCCAGGGTCGCCGGATCAAGTTCGACGAGGGACGCCAGCGCCGAGATGCTGTCAGCCCGCCTGATCCAGCCTTTTTCCAGCTCCACACTGTTGTCGTCGCTCCAATCGTAACGCTCGATGATCTGCGTCCATCCGTGGCTCGGGTGCTTGTCATAGAGCGGGCCCGCCGAGAATAGGCTTTGATCGAAGATCATAAACATCGGGCATGGGGTCGAGAGCGGAAGCCAGCGGCCGTTCACCGGAACTTTGCCATGCCGCGTTTTGAATTTTTCATCGGTGAAACGCCGCGCATCGGGTCCGACCACGATCATGCCGCCCGGCATCTGCTTACCAAAATGCAGCGCCTGCATCGAGAACGATGTTCGCACCTCCGGCACTTTCAACGCCATCGACGGGCCGGCGTAGTTGTTCATGTGCCAGAGGTCAGCGCCCACCGACATCGCCATCGTGATGCCATCGCCTTCATTGTACGGCGAACCGGACGTGTAGCAGTAAGGAACGCCAGGCAGATAGTTGCGGATCATCTCCTGGTTGTTCTCGAAGCCGCCACAGGTCAGCACCACGCCGCAGCGCGCTTTCACATTGATCCACCGGTCGTTCCGGGACGCACGCACGCCGAGTATTTCCTTTGTCGTGTCGTGCTGGATCAGTTCCTTACCTGGCGTTTCGTAAAGCACGCTAATCGTGCGCTCCTTCACCAGGCGCTCGAACAATTTCCAGGTGAGAGAGTAGCCGTAGGTGGGACCGTCGTGGAATTTGTGTACGCAGTCCGCCCCAGGCAGATCGGGAAACTCGATGCCGACCGGCGGGTGCTGATGCTCCTGCGGATCGCCGCCGAGACTTCGCAGCCAGTCGTTGTTCCTGCACATCTCCTCGGCCCACACCTGCACCACCGGGTCGGGCACAGCGTACGGACCGCACAAGGCCGTCAAGTACGCTACGGCCTTGTCGGCCGAAGACGTGTTCAGATAGCCCTGGCCGGCGACGCGCGTGTTGCCGCCGTGCTCACCTTCCGGCGCCTTCTCCAGGATGAGCACGTTTGCGCCCAGCTCGTATGCCGTGACAGATGCAGCCATACCGGCCGCGCCAAAGCCGACAACGACGACATCGGCGACGTAATCCCATTTGTCCGGTGCGGACCCTCGGTACGGCATGGCCTGTCCCCTGCTGCCACAGTGTCATTGCGAGGCCCGCAGGGCCGAAGCAATCTTGCAGCGCAGATTGCTTCGGCGCTCGAGACCTCGCAAGAACAGGAAGACATGCCTGACACGAAATCGCTTCGCATTCCGCTTCCCGACGGCGCCGCGGTATCTGCCCTGGCCCTCGTACCGCGTGCGGCAAAGGCGGGCTTTGTGCTGGCACACGGTGCGGGCGCCGGCATGTTGCATCCGTTCATGGCCAGCGTGGCGGAGCGACTCGCCGACTGCGGCGTCGCCACGCTGCGCTACCAGTTCCCGTACATGGAGAAGGGCACGCGGCGCCCCGACCCGCCGCGCGTTGCACAGGCGACGGTCCGCGCCGCCGTCGCGGAGGCCGTGCGCCGGCTACCGGACATGCCCCTGTTCGCCGGCGGCAAGTCATTCGGAGGACGTATGACATCCGAGGCCCAGGCTGACGCAGCGCTTCCCTGCATCACCGGCCTCGTGTTCCTCGGTTTTCCGCTGCATCCGGCGAACCGCCCGTCGCCGGCACGCGCGCAACATCTCGTCAATATCCGGATTCCGATGCTGTTTCTGCAAGGCACTCGCGATGCGCTGGCACAACCGGATCTGCTCGCGCAGGTCATGGTGGAACTTGGCAATCGGGCAACGCTGAAATCCTTCGCCGACGCCGACCACTCGTTCCATGTGCCAAAGCGGTCCGGCTCCACTGACGCGTTGGTCGTGGCTGAGGTTTGCAACACCATCTCAGCATGGGTCGAGCTGGCTATGGGACATGGGTTGCCACGTGAAACGGGAAGCCTTGCATGACCGTCGACAACCAATCCGACGATACGATCCGCACCATCCTCCTGTCGACCCGCCGGATCGCCCTGGTCGGCGCTTCCGCCAAGCCCTGGCGCCCGTCGCATGGCGTCATGCGGTTCCTGCTGGAGCGCGGCTACGATGTCACTCCGGTCAATCCCGGCCTCGACGGCCAGCAGATCCACAGCCGCGCGGTTGTCGCCAGATTGGACGGTGCAACGCCGCTCGACATGGTCGACGTCTTTCGCAATTCGGCGCATGTGGGCCGGGTGGTGGACGACGCGATCCGCCTCGGCGCCCAGGTGATCTGGATGCAGCTCGGCGTCATCGACGAAGCAGCCGCAGCGCGCGCCCGCGCCGCCGGTATCGCGGTCGTCATGGACCGCTGTCCGGTCATCGAAGAGCGCCGGCTCGGCCTCGATCTGCACCAGGCCCGCCATTGAAGCCACACGCGATACGCGCCACATCGCGCATCACGATCGGTCGAACCGGAGAACCCAAAGGGCATCCCCATGACCAATGAAGAGCGTGACCTCATCACCCAGTTCGTTGCCCGCGTGAGCGGAGTGCGGGCGCCGACCCAGCCTCCGTCGCCGTGGGGCGGCTCGGTCCCGGCCACGACGCAGCAGCAGCCACCGGCACAGCCGTTGCCACCCGTCGACCCGCAGGCTGACCAGCACATCCACAGCCTGTTCCAGCAGTTCCCGGAGGCCCCGTACCGCCTGACGCAACTCGCTTTCGTGCAGGAACATGCGCTGGCAGAGGCGCAGAACCGCATCCAACGCCTGGAGTGGGAGTTGCAGCAGACGCAACAGGCGGCCCAGGCGGCACCGCAGCAGACCCAACAATCCTCCGGTGGCGGATTTTTCGGGAGTCTGTTCGGCAGTCGTGCGCAGCCGGCGCCGCAGCCTGGCCCTGGTCCGGCCTGGAACCGCGGCGCTGCGCAGCCTCAGGCGCAGCAGTGGCAGCAGCAGCCACCGCCGCCGCAATACCCGCCCAATTACCAGCCTGGCGTGTTCCAGAGCGGCGGCGGCACGGGGTTCTTCGGTTCGGCCTTGCGCAGTGCCGCGGGCGTCGCGGGGGGTATTTTGGCCGCAGACACGCTGATGAACCTGTTCTCCGGCAATCGGGGGTACGGCGGCGGGGCGCCGTTCGGCGGAAGTCCCTGGGGCGCTTCCACGCCGGCCGATCCGGGCTATGTCGACCAGGGCAGCTGGGACCAGAGCGGCGGGGTGCCGGCGCCGGACCAGAATTATGTCGACAATGGATCGTGGGACCAGCCGACAGACCCGGGATCTGGCGATTCATCGTGGGGTGATGCGGGCAGTTCGGATAACAGCAGCGACTGGGACTCCGGCGGCGGCGACATGGGTGGGGGTGACTCCGGCGGTGGGGGCGATTCGCTCTGCTGAGTTTGCCACGCGTCTCCGCCGCGATGGGGTGAGCGTTTCTCAGCCTCTTGCCGGCACAGCGGGCTTCTTCGACCCAGGTTCCGGGCGTGCGCATGAAGTGGCCCGCGCGCTCCGGCGCCGCAGCCAGCCGGCCACCCGTCGCCGCGGTACTTGAGTTACACGGTGGTCGAGCGGCCGGTGCGGCCCCCGGCCATGACGTCGCGGAGGGCCAACCCGCACAGCGTGCAATCGCTTCGGGCGCCGACACCCCGGACATCCTGGGGCGAAGCGTATTTTGCTGCATCACAAATTCGCTTCCACACGCATACAAACGCGTGGTAAAATCCGCCCGCTGTTAGAGAGACCGTGACACTGTGGGCGTGCATTACCGGAAGAGCGCACGCCCTCTTTTTTGCTCAGGCGGCGAGCCGCTCGCCGAGCATCTCGCCGCAGACCTGCGCGAGCCTGGCCCCGAGCGCACGGTACTCGGGCGCGCGCGGTGCGTTCGGACGCCACGCGAGTCCCAACGTTCGCCAGGCACCGGGGCCCACCAGCGGCCGTAAAACCAAGCCAGTGCCCGCGACGATCCCCGACGCCACCGCGAGCCGCGGCAGCAGCGTCACGCCGAGCCCCGAAGCGACCATCTGGACCAGCGTGTGCAACGACGTGGCGGCGAAGCTGTCCTGCGCATCGCCCCGCTCGCCGGCGAGTAAGCCGCAGACCGTAAGGGCTCGCTCGCGCAGGCAATGGCCTTCCTCCAGCAGCAGTAGCCGCTCCGCCGCGAGCGCCCTGGCGGGGACCACGTCAAGCGCAGCCAGCGGGTGACCGGGCGGCAACGCGGCAAGGAATTCGTCTCGCACCAGTGGCAGCGTCTCGGCCGATCCGCAGTCGCAGGGCAGCGCGAGCAGCAGCACGTCCAGCCTGCTCGACGACAACCGGTCCACCAGACGCGCGGTGGTGTCCTCGCGCAGCCAGGCCTTGAGACGGGGAAATGCCGCGCGCAGCACTGGCATGAGTCGCGGCAACAGGAACGGACCGATAGTGGGAATCACGCCCAGGCGGAGTGGCCCGCTCATCGGTGCACGGCCAGCATCCGCGGCCTCGGTCACCGCTTCCAACGCAGCCAGCGCGTGGCGTGCGCGCTCCACCAGCTCCAGGCCAAGCGGGGTGAACACCACGTGCTTGCCGGCGTTGCGGTCCAGGATCGGCGCGTCGAGTTGCCGCTCCAGCGTGAGAATGCCGGCAGACAGCGTGGATTGGGTGACTGCGCACGCCAGCGCGGCCCGGCCAAAGTGCCGGCTCTCGGCAAGGGCGAGGAGGTAGCGGAGCTGTTGCGAGCTGGGGAGCGCAGTCATCGATCCATCCGATAAAACAAGGGAAATATATTTGTTTGCGCGGCTGTCAATCGCGGACCATTCCCGCCATGCCGTTCGGGCAAGTCGGCGGTTATGGCTCGATCGGGTCCGATCGTGGCAGTGGCCGCAAAAACCGCTCGCCGATCGCCCGCTGGGATGACACATACCTGCCGGATGCAGCTTCAGGAGTGAATGTCGATGGCGACGCGCAGCGTGGCGACCGTATTCGGCGGATCGGGCTTTATCGGCCGGTATGTCGTTTATCGGCTGGCCCATAAGGGCTTCGTCGTGCGCGTCGCGGTGCGTGATCCGGAGGCGGCCTTGTTCCTGAAGACGGCAGGTGCCGTCGGCCAAATTGTGCCCCTTTTCACCGCCGTGGAGAACGAAGCGACGGTCCGGCGCGCCCTGGACGGTGCGGCGCTGGCGGTGAACCTGGTGGGCATCCTGAGCGAGCGGCGGAACGGCGACTTCCAGCGCGTGCATGCCGAAGGCGCCGGATGCGTTGCGCGCGTCGCGACGGAAATGGGCGTCGAACGCCTGGTGCACGTATCGGCGATCGGCGCAGATCCCGCGAGCCCCAGCCAGTACGGCGCAACCAAAGGCGCCGGCGAGGCGGCGGTGCGGCAGGCCTGCGCCGGCGCGACCATCCTGCGACCCTCCATCGTCTTCGGCCCCGAGGACCACTTCTTCAACCGCTTCGCAGCGATGGCCCGGATGTCGCCAATTATGCCGGTGATCGCCGGCGGCACCCGCATGCAGCCGGTCTATGTGGGCGACGTGGCCGACGCGGTGATGGCCGCCCTCGCCCGCTCCGATGCCGCCGGCGCGACCTACGAACTGGGCGGGCCGCACGTGTGGACGTTCCGCGAGCTGCTATCGTACGTGCTGGCCGAGACACGCCGGCACCGGCCTCTGGTGAACATCCCAATGGGTTTGGCACGGTTGCAGGCACGTTTCCTGGAGCTGCTACCCAACAAGCCGCTGACGCGTGACCAGTTGCTGATGCTGATGCACGACAATGTGGTTGAACCCGGGATGCCAAGCTTGCCGGAACTCGGCATCGTGCCGACGCCGGTGGAGCTGGTCGTGCCGCAATATCTGCGCCGGTTCCAGCCGGGCGGCGGGCGCCGGACCACGCCGCGGCCCGCGGAGGCCGCATAGGCTTGAGCCAGCGCCATCCGCCGCGCTAACGTTGCGCAAACGTTCCGCCAACAAACCGGCGGAACACCCGGCGGAGGAACACGATGCATTTAGCTCAGGGCTTGGCGCGGGCCGCGCAAACCAGACCGGCCGGTGTCTCCACGATCTTTCGCAGCCGCCGTCGCAGCTGGCTGGAAACCAGCGAACGCATCGCGCGTCTCGCCGGCGGATTGCGCAAACGCGGCATGCAGAAGGGTGACCGTGCAGCGGTCCTCGCGTTGAATGGTGACCGATATTTCGAATATCTGTTCGGTGTGCCGGCGGCGGGTGGCGTGACGGTGCCGCTGAACATTCGTCTCGCAGTGCCGGAAATCGCCTATATCCTGGAAGACAGCGGCGCCACGATGCTGTTTGTCGATGCGCCGTATGCCCCGGTGCTGGAACGTCTGGATCTCCGTCGCGGCAAGTTGCGCGACATCGTCTATCTCGACGACGACACGGTCCCGCCTGGCATGATCGGTTTCGAGGACTTGCTGGACGCGCCGCCGTTCACCGACGTGATCGCGCAGGACGATGACCTCGCCGGCATTTTCTACACCGGCGGCACGACGGGCCAGGCCAAGGGCGTGATGCTCACCCACCGCAATCTGGTGGTCAACGCTGCCAACATCGTCGTCTCCGTCGGCTACAACAGCGACAGCGTGTACCTGCATGCACCACCCATGTTCCATTTGGCGGATGGCGCCTCCACTCTCGCGGTGACAATGCTGGGCGGCGCGCACGTATTCATCCCGCGCTTCGAACCCGCCGAAGTCGCCGCCGCGATCGAGGCTGAACGAGTTACTAACACCATACTCGTACCGACGATGATCAACGCGTTGGTCAATCACCCCGACGTGGATTTGCGCGACCTCTCGTCGCTGAAGGTGGTGCCATTTGGTGCGTCGCCGATGCCGGACGCGGTACTGAAGCGGGCGACGGAGAAACTGCCGAACACCCGCTGGCTGCATGTCTATGGGATGACCGAAGCGGCCCCGCTGGTCACCGCACTGGAACCTCAGGATGCACTGACGCACAGCAAAAGCTGCGGCAAGGCGGCGCTGATGGTGGAAGTGCGCATTGCGGACCTCGATGACCATGAAGTACCGCGCGGTACGGTGGGCGAGCTGCAGGTGCGCGGACCGAACGTGATGCTGGGCTATTGGAACAAGCCCGAGCAGACCGCGGCGGCGCTGCGCGGCGGCTGGTATCACAGCGGCGACGGCGCTTACATGGACGAGGAGGGCTATGTCTATATCGTCGACCGGCTGAAGGACATGATCATCAGCGGTGGTGAGAACATCTATTCTGCGGAAGTCGAAAGTGCAATTTCGCTGCTGGATGGCGTGGCGGAAGTGGCCGTTATCGGGATTCCAGACGACAAGTGGGGCGAGACGGTGCACGCGATCGTCGTGCCTCGCGCTGGTTGCACGGTGACAGCGGAAGCGGTAATCGCGCATTCGCGCGAGCTGATCGCGCATTACAAATGTCCGCGCAGCGTGGAAGTTCGCGAGACGTCACTGCCGCTTTCCGGCGCCGGCAAGGTGCTGAAGACCGAGCTGCGCAAGCCGTTCTGGCAAGGGCTGGAGAAACGGGTGAATTAACATACGGCCGCTCACTCACCGCTTGCCCTGGACCCCTCGCCCGGTTTGCCGCACGCTCGCATCCACCCATTCGGGAGGATCCCGCTATGCCGCACCGCCCGACCATTCACGGCACACGTCACGCCGTGTCTGCCGGCCACTATCTTGCTGCGTCCGCCGCTTTCTCGATCCTTGAAGCAGGCGGCAACGCGATCGACGCCGGCTGCGCCGCCGGCATTGCGCTCGGCGTGCTGCAGCCCGACCTGGTAAATGTCGCCGGAGTCGCGCCGATCATCATCCGACTCGCCGACGGCACGATCGAGAGTATCGCCGGCCTCGGCTGGTGGCCCAAGCAACTCCCCGCGGATCTGTTCATGCGCGAGCATGGCGGAACGATCCCCGATGGCGTGTTGCGCACAGTGGTGCCCGCTGCGCCCGATGCGTGGATCACCGCGCTGCGCCGCCATGGCACGATGCGCTTTGCCGACGTGATCGCGCCTGCCATCCGGTTCGCCGGCGAAGGTTTCGCCGTGTATCCGCTGTTGGCCCGATCGATCGCTTCGCACGAGCAGGAGTACCGTCGCTGGCAGTCGAACACGGCGATCTTCCTTCCCAACGGCGGCGTTCCGAAAGCGGGCGAGAAGTTCGTACAGTCCGACCTGTCGTGCACGCTGCAATACATGGCCGATCAGGATCGCGCCGCCGGCCCCGACCGCATCGGCGGGCTGAACGCCGCGCACGATGCGTTCTATCGCGGCGATATCGCGCGAGAGATCGTAAGGTTCCAACAGTCCGAAGGCGGCTATCTGTCGCTGGATGACCTCGCGACCTACCAATCACCCATCGAGCCCGTGGTGCGCCGCCGCTGGCGAGGTCACGAGCTGGTGACATGCGGACCGTGGTGCCAGGGCCCAGCGCTTCAGGAAGCGCTGGCGCTGGTGGAGCATGTCGGCATCGCGGGTCTCGCACACAACTCGGCCGACTATCTGCATCGCGTCGTCGAGTGCTTGAATCTGGCGCTCGCGGATCGCGAGTATTTCTTCGGCGACCCGGCATTCATCGACGTGCCGATCGATCACCTGCTCGATCCGGCGACGATCGCGCGCCGCGCTGCTGCCGTGCGTGACGACCGTGCGTTCGGTGAGATGCCGGCACCGCTCGACCGGACCAACCTCGCGCACACCGCGACTGCTGCCGATCTGCCGAAAGTCGAGGCGGACACCTCCTATTGCTGTGTCGTCGATCGTTGGGGCAACGCATTCAGCGCCACACCGTCCGACGGTTCAGGCAATGTGCCGGTGGTGCCCGGGCTTGGCATCACGCCGTCGGGACGCGGTTCGCAGAGCCGCCCCGATCCGAAACATCCGGCCGGAGTCGCGCCCGGCAAGCGTCCGCGCCTGACACCAAACCCGGCCCTGTTGTTGAAGGACGACGGTGGCATCATGCCATTCGGCACGCCGGGTGGCGACGTGCAGACCCAGGCAATGCTGCAGGTGCTGCTGAACATCATGCATTTCGGCATGGACCCGCAGAGCGCGATCGAGGCGCCGCGGGTCGCATCGTATTCGTTCCCGTCGTCATTTGCGCCGTTCGAGTATTTCCCCGGGCGGCTGGCGGTGGAGGAGCGCATCGATCGCAGCACGCGCGACGAACTGGCAACGCGGGGGCACAAGATTCGCGAATGGCCGGAGTGGACGTGGTTGGCTGGTTGCGTTGAGGCGATCGTAACCGATCCCGCGACCGGCCTGATCGGCGCCGGAGCAGATCCGAGGCGGCCAGCATACGCCATCGCGATGTAATCACGAGAGACCTCTCGCCGTGCGCGGGAGAGGTCAAGGGGTCCGGCACCGAGGACGAGGGCGTCGCAAACGCCACCGTCCGGGCCGTTGCGCCATCACCCGCCGATCCGGGCCGAGCTTGTCCGCGCCGCGGGCGAGGCGCAAACGGCGAAACTCTCCCTGAGCCCGGCCGCCGAAAGTCCGCGCGTGATCAGAACGATGCGCGTGCCACCCTGAAGCGGTTTTGCGTAGAACACAGGCGGGTGCAGCACGTGATGAACGCCCTGCAGAACCACCGGCTGGTCGTGCCCCACCAGATGCACCAACCCCTTCAGCCGCAGCACCCGATCCCCGCGCAGCGACAGAACGGACTGCAACCATGCGCAGAGCCTCTCCCACCCGAGGGGTCCGTCACACCGCAGCGTGATGGAAGCGATTTCATCGCCATGCCTGAACGGAAAATGACGGTGTCCGTGGTGTGGATTCTCGTCGAGCGCCTGCAGCCATTGTGCCACCCGCGCAACGTCCGCGCCTGCACCGGGTGACAGATCGAACACATCCTCTGCCGCGACATTGCCATTGACCGCGCGCCGTACCGCTGCCGCGGCGTTCAATGCCCCGATCATCGCCGTGACCCGCGCGGCTTCGACGTCACTCACGAGATCCGTTTTCGTCAGCAGCACCCGGTCCGCCATCGCGACCTGCCGACGCGCCTCAGGTTGTCGGTCGATCTGCGTCGGCCCGTTCAGCGCATCAACCGTCGTGACAATGCCATCCAGCCGACATGCGTAACGGGCCTCAGGCTCCGCGAGCAGCGCGTGTGCCACAGGTCCGGGGTCGGCCAGTCCTGTCGTTTCGATCGCAATCCGCTTGAATGGCGGCAGCAGGCCCTGCTCACGTCGCTGCCACAGGAGATCCAACGTATCGGCGATATCCCCACGCACGGTGCAGCAGATACAGCCATTCTTCAACAGCACTGCATCCTCGATCGCCTGCTCGATCAGCAGATGATCAAGCCCGACCGAGCCAAACTCGTTGACGATCACCGCGGTGTCTGCCAGCGACGGCAGCTTTAGCAGGCGGTTCAGCACCGTGGTCTTGCCGCTGCCCAGGAATCCGGTAAGGATCGTCACCGGTACGGTGTTTGCCGCATTCTTCATCTGCATCGGCCCTCCCGTCCCGCTTGACCGTGTGCCGCGTTCCCGCTTTATCGCCTGCACCATCGGGGAGGAACGCAAATGGCGCAACAGGAGCTCTACAACTTTCGCTTGATCGCGCACGACAATCTGGGCGGCGCAGGGAATGTCGGCGAGGGCGTCAGCCTGCAAGTCAGACCAGGCGGGCGGCGGGTACTGTGGATGGCACATGAGTCGGCGCCGAAGAACTTCAGTGGCGTGGACGTCACCGACCCCAGCAAGCCGCGCCTGATCGTGCAGACCGAGCTGCCGCACCGCAATGTGCGTTCCAACTCGCTGGAAGTGTGTGGAGACCTGATGGCGGTCGCCTATCAGACCGGCACGCATGGCGCCACGCCGGCCGGGATCGAAATCTTCGATATCTCAAATCCGGAAATCCCACGCAGCGTGGGCTTCATGGACCGCTCTGGACCCAAGTCGCGCGGCGTCCACCAACTTTGGTGGGTCGATGGCAAGACCATCCATTGTTCCAGCGGCGCCGCGGATTTCTCCCCGCGTAACCTGCTTGACGACCAGTGCTACTGTGCAATCGACGTGAGCGACCCGACGAAGCCCCGCGAGTTGGGCCGCTGGTGGTATCCCGGCACGGAAGAACGAGACACCGCGCCTCCGGTACCTCGGCACCCGCGGTTCGACACCGGTTATCGCGCGCATAACACCAACGTGTATCCCGACCGTCCGGACCGCGCGTATGTTGGTTATATTGACGGCGGAGCGGTGGTGCTGGACATCTCGGACATCAGCCGGCCGAAGCAGGTCGCTCACTGGAATCCGCATCCCCCCTTCCCCGGATTCACCCACACCGTGCTGCCGATGCTCGACCGCGATCTCTTGGTGGTGAGCGACGAGTGCGTCCGCAACAGGGGTGAGGACTGGCCGAAGCTCGTCTGGTTACTCGACACGCGCCGCGAAGACAACCTGGTGTGCATCGGCACGCTGCCAATTCCGCCTGTCGAGGACTATGCGTTCACCGGCGGACGGTATGGCGCGCACAACATGCACGAGAACCGACCCGGCCCGGCGTTTCGTTCCAGCACGCTGTTGTTCAGCACATGGTTCGGTGGCGGGCTGCGCGTGCATGACCTGACCGATCCGTTTCAGCCAAAAGAAATCGCGTCATTCGTGCCGGAACCGCCACCGGGCTCGCGCGTTGGAGCGGCGCAGATCAATGATGTGTATGTCGACGAAAATCGGACGGTATATACCGTAGACCGATTTGCCGGCGGCCTCTACGTGCTGGAACTGACGGCCTGATCTCACCGTGACGTGTGGACGTCGCGCAGGCAATCACTCGTCACGGCCCGTCTTGAGCCAGCCGTCTATGCAGCCGTTCACGCGGCCGCTGATCGCTGTAGAGGTAACCCGTTCACAGATGGCTGGGTCAGTTCTGACCACAGTCGGAGGAGCCGGACGGCATGAGCCTGCGACGATCGCGTCATCACGCGGGCAGGTCGGGAAACGGACGACGGAACGGACTGGACGGCAGGTCTTCGCCGCGCCAGAACCACCGGAACCCGTCCGGCAGCGCGCCCAGGATATCGCGGTCGAGCATGCCAGACGCGATACATTGCACCTCAACCCCAGCAGCGCGAAGCGCGTGTGTGCGCTCTGTCTCTTGCGCCGTCAGCTCCACGGCAATCGGGTGTTCTCCGTCCCAGAATGCGAAATCGCATGCCAACAGCTTGCCATCGGCCGGCAGCCACGCACGCGGCAAAGGACGCAGCGCCGACCAAAGCCAATCCTGCGGTAGGAACAGTCCGTCGTATTGACCCAGTCGCTCGATGAGCTCGTCGCCATACGCGTTCAGATGCGTGATGATGCTACGAAAATACGCATCAATGAACCGCTGGCGATTTGGATTGTAATCACCGCATAGTCCACCCAGCCATCGTCTGATCGTCTCGATCCGCGTGGCATGATCGGTGCTCGTCAGCGTCACTGCATCCTGTGGCAGTGGTTCACTGTTCAGGCGCAACTTATCGGCGCCGACCACAGCACCCGGGAGCCGCGGATCGTTCGCATCGGTCGTTCGCGGCAAACGGTCCAGGCCATACGGAATCCGCATGTTGGCGCTCCGGTATGCGCGAACAATGCATGTCCCCCGCCCAGTTTTGTCAACCATTCTGGTGCACCCCGATCGCACTCCCGGCATTCGCGCCGAAAGCCATCGGAACCGTCAAGGACTCCGGTAGCTCTGTGGCTGCTTGTTTGGCAGGCCGCCGGTGGGGACTGATCGACCTCTCACTCCGCCGGTAACCAACCCATTCAAGACCGAGGCCGCGAATCACCAGCCCGGCCGTCGGGTTCACGCGACTCCTCAGGCGCAGCCACGATTTGTTGGAATGCTATCGTACGGCACCGAGCGCCCAGGCCAGCACGCCCTTCTGGGCGTGCAAACGGTTCTCCGCCTCGTCGAACACCACCGATTGTGGCCCGTCGATCACCTCGGCTGTGACCTCCTCGCCGCGATGCGCAGGCAGGCAGTGCATAAAGATCGCATCCGCTGCCGCCTTCGCCATCAGCGCCGAGGTGACACGATACGGTGCCAGCATGTTATGGCGGTTGGTGTTCGGATCGTCCGACATCGACACCCACGCATCGGTCACCACGCAGCGTGCACCCGCGACCGCGGCCTCCGGATCCGTGGTCAGCTCGATCCGCCCTCCCTGCGAACGCGCCCACTCGATCAATTCCGCCGGGGGACGTAATTCAACGGGGGTTGCGAGCCTCAGCGTAAAGCCAAAGCGCACGGCAGCCTCGATCCAGCTTCGTGCCACGTTGTTGCCGTCACCGCACCACGCGACCACCTGGCCGGCGATCGGTCCACGATGTTCCTCGAATGTCATCACATCGGCCATGAGCTGGCACGGATGCGACTTGTCTGTCAGCCCGTTGATCACGGGCACTGTGGCGTAGGCGGCCATTTCGTGCAGCTTGGCTACGTCAGCGGTGCGCATCATGATGGCATCGACATAGCGCGAGAGCACGCGCGCGGTATCGGCCGGGCTTTCGCCCCGCCGGCTCTGCATGTCATGCCCGTACAACACGACGACGTCGCCGCCGAGCTGGCGCATGCCCACTTCGAACGATACCCGGGTACGTGTTGATGGCTTTTCAAAAATCACTGCCAGCGTCTTGCCGGCGAGCGGTCGTGACGTGACTCCGGCACGCTTGTAGTTCGCGGCAACATCCAGCATCTGTCGTAGGGTCGACGTGCCGAAATCGCGCAGATCGATGAAATGCCGAGGACCGCTTTGCTCTGCCGACTGGTCCGACACAGTGCGCTTCAGCGACGCACTCATTTCGCGGCTTCCTTGCTGGCGGACGCCAGCAGGCGGCGCGTGGCACGGCGCAGCATGCCCGCCGCTTCGTCAAGATCGGCATCGGTGATCACCAGCGGCGGCGCCAGGCGCAGCACGTTGTCACCCGCGGTGATTGCCATCAGCCCTTCCGCCACGCACGCCGCTTGCACCTGGGCGACCGGCAGAGCACATTTCAGTCCCTGCAGCAGCCCGATGCCGCGCGCGTTCTCATAGACCTGCGGATATTCGCGGGCGATCTCATCCAGCTCCGCGCGCAGGCGGCGGCCTTTGCGATCCACGTCTTTCAGGAACCCCGGTGCGAGCATGATGTCGAGCACCGCATTGCCGGCGGCGCACGCGAGCGGATTGCCGCCGAATGTCGTGCCGTGCGTCCCCGGCACGAGCGCCTTGGCGAATTGCTCCTTCGCGAGCACCGCGCCCAACGGGAAGCCGCCGCCAATGCCCTTTGCCGAGGACATGACGTCTGGGGTGATGCCAGCCCATTCATGCGCAAACAGCTTGCCGGTGCGGCCCATACCGGTCTGCACTTCATCCATGCCGAGGATGATGCCGAACTCGTCGCACATCGCGCGCAGGTCGCGTAGGAACTGCATGTCGGCGGGACGCACGCCGCCCTCGCCCTGGATCGGCTCGACGATGACGCCACAGGTGTTTGGACCGATCTTGTCGCGCACGGCATTCATGTTGTTGAACGGCACGTGCTCGAATCCATCCACCACCGGCCCGAAGCCTTCCATGTAGTGTGCGTTGCCGGTGGCGGCGAGCGTCGCCAACGTGCGGCCGTGAAACGCGCCTTCGAAGCAGATGAAGCGGAAGCGCTCCGGCTTTCCGGCATCCGACATTGCCCGGCGCATCATCTTGATCATGCCCTCGTTCGCTTCCGCGCCCGAGTTGCAGAAGAAAACGCTGTCCGCGAAGGTCGCGTCGACCAGCCGCTGCGCCAGGCGTTCCGCCTGTGGGATGCGGTAGAGGTTCGACGTGTGCATCACCTTCGCCGCTTGTTCCGCAATGGCCTGCACCAGGTGCGGATGCGCGTGGCCGAGCGATGCCGTGGCGATGCCGGCACCGAAATCGAGGAATCGTCGCCCA
>JASHQG010000792.1 GCA_030037665.1 Acetobacteraceae bacterium | reverse complement strand
AAACCGCCCGCCATACTGCATCCGTGGCGTTGCACCCACGATCGCGATCGAGCGCGGGTTGAGCATTTTGTGGATCGACGCCATCTGTGGTGCTGTCCAGAACTCCATGATACCCCCTGAAGAGACGGTGGTCCGTCGGATCGGCAAGCCCGCTCTCCACGAGGGGACCGCCATCAGCCAATATTCCCACATCATTGCCTGAAGCGAGCGCGTGCGGCAGAGCCGGTTGGGAGACGCCAGACAAGGTGATCTGCTCAAGACCACAATCAACCAACTCCGAAAAGATCCCTTGTATCGAAGGGCGGGGGTTGTTCCCCGATGCGCCGGGCCGCGCGGGCACGGCGTTCGGAGAGGTGCCGCACCGCTCCATCGCCTCGGTGAGGCAAGAGGCGTGCGTGCAATGCCTTGAGTGGCACGGCACGGAATATGTCGACCCAGCGCCTTGCTGAACCGCTGGCACGAGCAATCCGCCCCCTCGTCTGCAGCTGTGTCGTGTGGCGGCTGATCTCCGCTTCACCGGCGGCAGCGTCTGCGGCCGAGTGACCAGCGCAGCGCGCGTCACGCCCGTTGATCGCTCAGCCAGGGATCCCTATCCTGTCATCATGCAATGGCCAGGGGAGTAAGCGCGCATGGACGAAGATCGGTTCAACATGTCCGTCCGCAAGTTTCTCAAGGTGGTCGGCGTGAGTTCGCAACGTGAAATCGAAAGCGCTGTCCGAGAAGCGCTCAAGGCTGGTCGCCTTCGCGACAACGAGACGCTGAAGGCACGGATGACGCTGGAGATCGGTACCATAAGCTTCCGGCACGAAATCGATGGTGACATCGACGTCGGTTAGGGGGTGATCGTAAAAGGAGGATTGACGCTCCGGTCGCTCTGCGCAGCGGCTCTGACTCGTTGCCAAAACGGTTCACTGTTATCCGTGCCGTTCGCTGGCAATCAGATCGCTTTGTGCAGACCGGCGGCTCGGGCGGAAAGAGGTCAATCCGGCTGCAACTCGGAGGCGCTGACGCAGCGTGGTGTCACATACGGGCAGAATAGAGCGTGGAGCGCACGTGCTCGCAATGAAGCATGGTCCGAACGGGTCCGTAGCGCGTGTGGCAGTGAGCGGGTGGTCCACGACTTTGGGACACTGCTCGTCGTGGACAACGCGCTCAATCAGACGAGCGAGGAACCGGGCGGGCGGGACATTTCGGCGTGGCCCGGACATCAGCTCGGCTTATGCTGAACGAGAACCGGTCGTCGCATCGAGAAGGTCGCGACGTATATGATCTCGATGAAGGGACCATGAAGGAGCAGCACCGTGCGCATCAACGACGATCTGTCGCTACCCGTCATCGTCCATGCCGAGACCCAGGATTGGGTGCCGAGCCCCGCGGCGGGCGTGGATCGGCGCATGCTGTTCCGCGTCGGTGGCGAGGTTGCCCGTGCGACATCAATCGTCCGCTATGCGCCCGGCAGCGCTTTCCCACGTCACACGCATCGTGGTGGCGAGGAAATTCTGGTCTTGGCGGGTGTTTTCCAGGATGAGCATGGCGACTACCCAACAGATAGCTATTTCCGCAATCCGCCTGGCAGTTCGCATGTACCAGCCGCCAGAGAAGGTTGCACCATCTTTGTACGCCTGTGGCAGTTTCGTGAGGGGGATAAAGCTCAGGTGGTACGACAACCCCGTGAAGGTCAGAAGGTGAACCCACGCCCGGGCGCGCAGAGCGCGACCCTGCTGTTCGACGACGGTCGTGAGACTGTTTTTTTGGAGGAGTGGTCCTCCAGCGGAACCATCACAGTCGACAATAGCCGCGGGCTGGAGTTCCTCGTTCTCTCCGGCAGCCTGACCGTCGGCGAAGAATGCATGCGGCCACTGAGCTGGGGCCGCTTGCCGCGAGGCACTACCCTGAGTGCAAATGTCGGTGCGCAGGGCGCCAGAATCTGGATCAAGGATGCGCCTTTGCTGCATCCCGATGTCTGCTCATTGCCCGGGCAGGACTAGGACCCTCCTTGCCCCGCGCTCTGCGCAGGGACGTCTTCTGCTGTCGATGGTCCGATCCGCAACGGTGCGGCCAACTCCCCGGACGCGATGCGGAGCGACGGTGGCCTTTCAAGTTCGTAGCCAGACCCGACGGCAGGTCGGCCGGTCGCCGGCGCGTTGACCCGATCGTCGAGCCGCTCGTCATTGATGCCAAACGGTTCAAGATGGGCGGTGACATCCACAGTTCCCGCCAACAGGTTTGCGACGGCTGTTTCGGCAGCATCGCCGATCGCGTGGCCTTGCGTCACACTCAACTGTCCATCGACCTCCAGATGAAACTCGACAAATGTTCGATCGCCAGCGTTTCGAGTCCGCAGGTCATGAACGGCGCGGACGCCGGGGCATGCCAGAACCACGTCCCTGATTTGCCGGCGGTCGCTTTCAGGAAGTTCGCGATCGAGAAGCTGGCTGAGAACGCTGTGGGCGATGGAGTAAGCGTTCCACATGATGTATCCCGCGATCAGAAACGCGATCGCCGGATCGGCACGTTCCCAGCCGGTGACCTTTGTGATGCCGAGCGCAACCAGCACGCCAGCATTGAGTGCGATATCTGTCATATAATGCGCGCGGTCGGCCGCGATCGCCGTCGAGCGGGTCTTCCTCACAACCCACGTTTGCATGGCGACGAGGGCGCCCGCAGCAATCAGACCGAAAACGATTACCGCTATTCCGACATTGAGCGACCTGAACGGCACCGGAAATATGAGTCGCTCGATCGACTGGATGACGAGCACGACTGCCGCGCCAGCGAGGAACGTCGCCTGCGTGAAACCGGCGATCGCCTCGCCTTTGCTGTGCCCAAACCGATGATCCCAGTCGGGCGGCTGGCCAGCATAGCGCACCCCGAAATAAGTCACGAGACTGGATCCTGTGTCAACAAGGGCGTCAACCGCCGAAGCCAGCAAGGCGACCGAACCTGTAGCGAGCCATGCCGTGATTTTCACCGCAACGAGGCCGACCGCGACAACCAGGCTGGTACGGGTCGCAAGCTGGCGTAGTCCCGAATCGGATCGATGCGGCTCTGACATTTCGCGACCCCGATGCGTCCTGTCAGCCTTAAATCCACTCAAGAGAAGGAGTCAAAACAACAGCCGCGTCACCAATCTGTAGCTGCTTACTGAGAACGTAGCCGACGTTACACTATGATGATCTGCCCGCCTGTCAGGCCAGACGAACTTCCATTTCAACCGGGTGCACTCTGTCTCCCTTTCGGCGATCACTTCTGCTGCCGGGCTGTCAGCGAGAGAAACGGAGATACGACATCACCGCGACGGATGAGCTGACATCGCAACGTGATCGTCGCTCAACCCGGTATCGGGTTCCATCAACTCGATGCGATTTCCAAATGGGTCATCAACATAGCGACGCTTGTATCCTTCGAGAGGTTCATCCTCCACAACGCGATAGCCGCGGGCCTGCAATCGTGCGACGAGCTCGCCGAGGTTGCTGACGATGAAAGCAGGATGAGCTTTCCGTGCGGGCTTGAATTCGGCCTCCACACCTAAATGAACCTTCAAGGCATCCTGTTCGAACCAACATCCGCCACGCCTGGCAAGATGAGGCGGTTTGGGCACCTCACTGATACCGAGCACGCCAGAATAGAAGGCGCGCGCTTCCTCTTCCCGTCCGGGCGGCATCGCGAGTTGCACATGGTCAAGGTACCTGAGGGGCATGGATCCGGCCTCCGACGAAATTCCGACCTCTTGCGTGACGTCGGTGAGCGGGCATCGCCGGCGCTCTCCGCTATCTAGCACGCCCGGCGACATCGCGCGCAGGAATGACGGATTTCGGGTGTTGCGTCCGTCGACCGCTATTGACGGAGATGGGTCTCAGCGTGCCGGTGGGCAAGCGGGCCGAGTGGCAAGCCGACGGCCCACTTGTCGGCACCGAGCGTGTCAATCAGGACACCGGGGTCAACCGCGGCCTCCGGGGCTCCTGAGCTAACCGACCATCGGGCGCACGCCACGAACTGCCCAAGAAATTCGGTACTTGGAGCGTCGGTGATCGCGCCTGCTTGCTTGAGCCTATTTCAGATCGCGAGAGGAGCCTGGCCGACACCGCAAACGCGCGAACGCCGGCTATTTGTGAGGTTTGATGGCCTGAGCGCTGGCTGCGGAGCGATTTCAGTCACCGGCCACGGGTCGATCGAGCACGCTCATCACCTCGCTCGGCAGATTGAGGTGAGCCGCCGCGAGATTGTCGCGCAGATGTCTGACCGACGAGGTGCCGGGGATCAGCAGGATGTTTGGTGAACGGTGGAGCAGCCAGGCAAGTGCCACTTGCATCGGAGTGGCGCCGACGCCCTTGGCGACATCCGAAAGCGTTGCCGATTGCAACGGAGTGAAGCCGCCGAGCGGGAAGAATGGCACATAGGCGATGCCGTCACGCGCAAGCGTGTCGATAAGCGCGTCGTCACCGCGGTGCGCAACGTTGTACTGGTTTTGCACGCAGACGATCGGCGCAATCCTTCGCCCCTGTTCGACCTGCCGCGCTGTAGCGTTGCTCAAGCCAATGTGTCTTACGAGGCCCGTCCGCTGCAGTTCGGCCAGCGCGGTCAGCGGTTCCTCGATCGGGCCTTCGGCGGGCCCGTGGACGTCGAACATGAATCGCAGGTTGACCACATCGAGCACATCGAGGCCAAGATTGCGCAGATTGTCGTGCACGGCTCCGGTCAGCTCCTCCGCCGAGAATGCCGGGTTCCAGGAACCGTCCGCGCCCCGCCTCGCGCCGATCTTGGTGACGATCACCAGATCGCTGCGATAGGGCTGCAACGCCTCGCGGATGAGCTGGTTGGTAACGTGCGGCCCGTAAAAGTCGCTGGTGTCGATATGATTGACGCCGCTCGCCACTGCCTCGCGCAAGACGGCGAGCGCGCCATCGCGGTCCTTCGGTGGCCCGAACACGCCCGGCCCGGCCAGCTGCATCGCGCCGTAGCCGATCCGCTTTACCGCGTGATCACCAACCGTGAAGCTGCCGGTGTTGCTGATGTCGATCATGAACTGTCTCCTTTGGATCGACTGGCCACATGGACACGGTCCGCCTGTACGATAAGGGTGCTCAATCAGCACAGGCTGTTCGGGATTTCGCACAATGGCGGCAGACCTCGGCGACCTCGCGGCATTTGTGGCGATCGCCCGCTCCGGTGGCTTCCGAGAGGCGGCGCGGGCGAGCAACCTCAGCGCCTCCAGCCTCAGCGAAGCGCTGAGCCGGCTCGAAGCCAGGCTCGGCATCCGTCTGCTCAACCGCACCACGCGGAGCGTCGCGCTGACCGAGGCCGGCGCACGTCTCCTCGATCGGATCGGTCCGGCGCTCGGCGAGGTCGAAGCGGCACTGGACGTGATCAACAACTTCCGCGACCGGCCGGCGGGTACGCTGCGGCTCAACGTGCCGACCAGTGCTGCACGCCTCGTCCTGCCGCGCATCGTGCCACCCTTCCTTGCGGCCTATCCCGATATCCGCGTCGAGGTGATCGCCGAGGAGAGCTTCGTCGACCTTCTTGCAGCCGGCTGCGATGCCGGGATCCGCTATGATGAGCGGCTCGAACAAGACATGATCGCCGTTCCCATCGGCCCGCGTGTGCAACGTTTTGCCACCGCGGCGTCACCGTCCTATTTGAAACGCCACCGTCGCCCCGAGCATCCGCGCGAGCTGCTCGCCCACGCATGCCTGCGCATACGGTTTCCGAGCGGCGCAATGCCCGCCTGGGAATTCGAGCGTGACGGCGAGGCGGTGAAGGTCGACCCGACAGGCCCGCTTGTCGTGAGTGCCGGCGCCGCGAGCGATCTCGCCGTCCATGCCGCAATCGCCGGCAGCGGTATCGTCGCGCTGTTTGAGGATTGGCTGCGTCCGTATCTCGACAGCGGTGCCCTCGAGCCAGTTTTGGAACCGTGGTGGCCGCGCTTCTCGGGCCCGTTTCTCTATTATCCCGGCCGTCGCTATTTACCGGCCCCGCTGCGCACCTTCGTTGATTTCATCGGTTCGCGGGAGTCATGACGACGATCCGATCGCGAAGACAGCCGTGGACGTCACTCATGCTGCGTTCGCTGTCGCCGGGACAACCGTCCAGGGATTCAGAATGCAACCTGGCGCGCAGCTTCCACGTAACCCGCACGGCGATGCGGCGGCACAGGATGGCGGCCCGCAACGCGTTCCAGCAGCATTCGTGCATCATCATACAGGCCGGCGCGCATCGCGGCGTCCAGGAACAGTTGCTCCAGCATATCCTGCTGGGCGTGGCTGCCACCGAGCTGATACATCCTCCCCAGCACCGGGCGCATGCACGCAACAGCACGCGAATAGAGGCCGCGTCCATGTTCCAGCACTGCCTCGGTCACCGGCAACGCAACATCGACCACCACCTTCGCCAGCGTGCCAGGGCCCTGCCCGAAATCGCGCATGGCCGTCAGCATGCGTTGGGCGGCCGCGTCGCGATTGGTCGCCGCCAGCGCCATCATCCAATGTGGCAGGGTGAACACCGACAGACAGTCACCGATGCGCGCCTCCGCCTTATCGGCGAGCTCGGTCCAGCGGTCACCGACGTCGACTCCATGGCGCTGCAGCCGCCACAGCATGGAGGCTGCGTTCTGCACATCGATGTAGAGATCCGGCTGCGCGTCCACCAACGGCGAGCGCAGATTGCGGAACTGCTGGTCATACAGTGCCAGCACGACGTCATGTTCTGCACGTTCCAGACGGAACATCGCCGCATGCCACCACAGGTGATGCCGCAGGTTGTTGCTGCCTTCCCAGTGCGGCACCAATGGCTCTAACCAGGCGAGGCCTTCTGCCCGCCGCCCCTGCATCTCCAGCACATGCGCGACACCGTGTGCCGACCACAGATCACTCGGGTCGAGTGCGATAGCCGTGCGCCCGGCTTGTTCTGCTTCGGTGTAGTGACCGGACTCTTCATTGGCGAAGCAGAGGCAGCCGAGAACCGCGTTGTAGAAAGGCAGCTCCTCGCTCCAGTACCGCAGCACGCCGTTCACCGATGCCAGCATGGTGGCCGGCCGGCCGAGCCAGAAGTTGACAAGATGCGCCAGCCGGAAGGCGACGATGTCGCGCGGGTGCTCATCGATGATCTGCTGCCATATTGACGCGGCGCGATCGGGCTCGTTGGCGATCCACGCGCGCAATGCGGCGAGATGCGCCTGCTCGCGCGGTGTCGCACCGGGCATCAACCGCGCCGCGGCATCGGCTGCGTCGCACGCCAGCGGCACCAGCGCCTGCTTGTAGCCCAGCATCATGAAATAGCCCTTCAGCACATGGGCCAGCGCGAAGTCCGGATGGGCTTGCACCAGTGCGGCAAGGCGCTCAGCGCCGTCGGCGCGATAGGTGACGTAGCCGACAACCGCATGGTCGAATGCCACCGAAGCAGCGGCGGATTGCGTGGTCAGTGGCAGGCCAAGGGAATCCTGGGGCATGCGAAGCGGCTCCGAGCCGTGTGGCATTGTGCGGCCCGCAGGGGCCTGGCGTGTTCAGCGGGAAGTTTGCTTCGTTGCGTCAGGCCTCGCAATGAGACGAGGGGACGGCTATGCCACCGGACGCGCCTCGCCTTTGACTTGCGTGCGATGCATGATCCGCCGGGCGCTGCCGTCGAACTCGTCGCGCTTGTGCATGGTGCAGCGGTTATCCCACATCACCAGGTCGCCGACCTGCCACATCTGCGTCCAGGCCAGCGCCGGATCGTCGACATGCGCCCACAACTCGTCCAGCAGCGCCTCGCTTTCCTCGAGCGGCAGTCCGACCAGATTGGCGTTGCGCCGCCGGCCAAGATAAAGCCCCTGCCGCCCGCTCTCGGGATGCCGGCACACGAGCGGATGGATCGCGCCCGGGCTGCTGCGCGGATCATCGGTTGCGGTCACCCCTTCCCGCAGATAGCCACCACTGTTGTAGGTGCCATCGTGCTTGATCCGCAGTCCGGCACAGCGCGCCTTCAGTGACGTGCGCAGCGTCTCCCACGCAGCATACATGCTACAGAACGACGTATTGCCGCCCGCCGCTGGAACTTCGAGCGCATACAGCATACTCGCCTTGGGCGGGTCTTCCAGATACGACATGTCAGTGTGCCAGACGAGTTCACCGGCCCCCAGACTGCCGATCGCCACGCCGTTCTCCAGCACATTCGACACGATGTAGAGTTCCGGCTTGCCCTCGACGAAGCGGCGGCCGTTCTCCTGCACCGGCGCCCAATCGAGTGCACCGAACCGCCTGCTGAACGTGATCAGGTCGTCGTCGCTCAGCGCCTGGTCACGGAACAGCAGGACCTGGTGGTCCACCCAGGCGCGATGGATGGCGATGAAGGTCGCATCATCCACCGAGCGCAGCTCGACGCCGCGCACTTGGGCGCCCAACGCGGCACCGGTCGGGATCACTTCCAGCATGCTTCCTCCGTGGTCTGTCCGCCCATCTTGTACACCCGCGCCGCCGTCCGTTGGAACAACGCTGCTTTCTCGTCTGCGAACGCGCCAGCGGCGAGCCGCTTGAATGCATTCCAGACGACCGGATAGCTGTACCAGCGCTTCTGCACGGGGAAGTTGCTCTCGACCATACAACGATCCGCGTCAAACAGTTGCATGCTGCGCTCGAAACAGGGGCGCCACGCAGCCGCAATGTCCTCCGACGATGGCGGCACATCGCGCGACGCGGCTGGCGCGCCCGGCAGGCGGATTGGCAAGGCTCCCAGCTTCGGCGTCAATCGGGTGTCCTGCCCGGCGCGACAGGCCGTCGGGACGCTGCCCGCGCAGCCGGCCGCGCCGCTCAACTTCGACGTTCCGTCATAAGGCGGCCAGCGAGCCGACGAACCCGGCCATCCCTTGGGGTGGGCGATCGCCTCACACGCGCGGGCTGGACCAGGGCCGGGTATCAATGGCAGCATTGTCGAGTAGTTCGATCCCCATCGCGAGGCGTCGATGCCCACATACGACTATAGTTGCGCGACCTGCGGTCCATTCAGCGAGGTCCGTCCCATGGCGGAATTCGCCGAGCCGCAGGCTTGCCCGACCTGCGGCGATTCGGCGCC
>JASHQG010000080.1 GCA_030037665.1 Acetobacteraceae bacterium | reverse complement strand
TTCGCGAGCGGCACCACTGAGCGAGCGCGCTATCTTTCTGATACTGCAGAAACCGCCACGTCAATTCGATCATGCCGCGGCGCACGCGAGCGTTGCTGGTTTTTGACAGACCCTTCTCCCGCCGCTTGCGGCCGCTTTCGTCGGGTGAACCGGTGAGACCAGCATATCGCGCGGTCGCCGTGCCGCCTTGCGGCTCGACCGTGTCGATGCACCGTGGGTGATCGACGGACCGATCAACGGCGAATGGTTTCGCCTCTACGTCGAGAAGGTGCTGCTGCCGACGCTGTATCCAGACGATCTTGTCGTTGTCGATAACCTCACCAGCCACTGCGGTAAGACGATCTACCGGCTCATCCGGTCGGTCGGCGACATCCTCGGCACCGTCAGTCCAGCTGAATGCCAAAACTATTTCACTAACTCAGGATATGGACCAGTGTAGGGTCATCCCGCGCTAGCGCCATAGCGCCGGATCAAGTTCCCCACAAGGCGCAACAAGGCCGGGTTCAATCCGTACGCCTCGGCATCGAACTGATTGCAGGTCACACCGTCAGTGGTGCACTGGATCCATTTTGGCTTCCAGAATCCGCACAGGTCGCACTGCACCGCATATTCGGCTCCCAGTCGCTGCTTTCGGGCAGTTTCGTCATTCCGGGCACAAAGGCCTGCCCAGAATATGGGCTGGCCCAACGTCTCAATGCGGCTCATGTCGCATCCAATGTCAACGAGGATGACGCAGGCGCTCAATTCGTTGATGCCGAGGAGTGAAGTCGGAATGCACATCTCGGTCGAAGAGGGTTCGAGGGCGAGTCGCCCTTCTGATCAATATCGGCAACCGCAGAACGAGACGCATCAATCTGTGGCAGACGCAGGAGTACGTGACGAGGCCCCGTGAGCCTGCCGCACAATGCGTCGCAATGCATCTCCAGCTCAGCTCTGATCCGCATGAGACGTAGTCGGAGCCGGGCACGAGGGCAGTCGTGCGCGCGAGAGCCCGAATGAGACCGGAA
This sequence comes from Acetobacteraceae bacterium, assembly GCA_030037665.1. Lineage (GTDB taxonomy): Bacteria > Pseudomonadota > Alphaproteobacteria > Acetobacterales > Acetobacteraceae > JASHVB01. The sequence continues at coordinate 1,906 of JASHQG010000080.1, read as the reverse complement.
TGAAACCGGCACGTCGCTCATTTCAATCGTGGATGGGACGGGTGCGCCACCGACGCAGCGGGCCCTGGGCATCGCCGGTCGGATGCATGCCCTGTGCCCATCCCGTCTCAGACCGGACCAACCGGCCTGATCCCGGGGGATCGCCCTACAGTCCGGCGACGCGGGCCTGCGCTGCCGCGCCGGACCCCGCGCCGATCACCGCAAACGGTGCCCAGAAGAACGGATGCGCCACCTGGGCGGGCATGGAATGTCCAGCTGCATCCAGCATCTCAAGCTGCGCTTGGCGCATCGCCTCTGCCGTTCCCTGTCCGGGGGTGTTATGCAGTCGGTTCAATGTGTCCACGACCAGGTAGGCGGCGGTCTGGTCGTTGACCGACCAGTGGGTCACCAGGAGCGATCGCGCGCCGGCGTAGAAGAACGCCCGCGCGAGCCCCGAGAGACTTTCACCGGCGACCGTGCCGCCCGGACCACCGGAATTGCAGGCCGACAGAATCACCAGGTTGGCGTCGAGGTGCAGTCCCACGATGTCGCTGGCGGTCAGCAGTGCGCCCGATGCATCGCGCGCCCCGGGAGGTGCCGAGGTCACGATCGCCGGCTCGTCCTCGCAGCGCAGTTCGGCAGGCAGCAGGGCGTGCGTCGCGAAATGCAGGATCCGGTAATCGCTCAGCTCGGCGTGCGTCACCGCAGGAACGGTAAAGCGCGAATCAAGGAGCTCATCACCCGCCGTCACCCCCAGGATCTGCCGCGCGGCGGCAAGCTCGCGCTCGGCCGAGGTCAGCGGCGGCAGAGATGCCAGCAGCACGGCGCTCTCTCGGCAAGACGCGGCGGGGAAGCTGGCGCGTGCCTGTGCGAGTGTCACCGGCCTGAACCCGCCGAAGCCCATCCACGGATACGGCGCACGTGACACGCCCGCCTTGCGCAGCGCCACGAAATTCGCCGCCGAGGGCACATGCGCCACGCTCATCTGCCGGATCAGCCACGGCGCACCCGCGAGGTCGGACGGGCTGGCCGGGCCGGTGAGCAGCACGGCGAACGGCAACGCAAGCAGCGCACCGGATGGCGCCACCACGAGTGCCTTGGTCCCGGCGAGTTGCGGCCCAAGCTGGCCAAGCGTGTCGTCGTAAATGGCGCGTGAGGTTGCGATATCGAACGTGGGCAGCTGATTGGTAAGCTCGATGCTGGCGCGCAGCCGGCTGACCAGGGCGGTGATGCTCGCCGAATTGCCATGCGCCGGCGCCACCGCAATGCGCCCATCGCGCAACAGGAACGTCCATCCTCCGTCCCGGGTGAGGGTGATCGCGGCGAAGGCTTCACCGGGCTTCAGCTCGGACAGCACGTCCCGGGCGGGCACCACCTCCTGTACCAGCTGGCTGTAATTGGGAGCGGCTGCGTGCAGGGCCGTGTCGGCGTCTGCAAGATCGCGCTGGGCAGTGGCAATCGACTTGTCGAGATCGGCCGAATTGATCGTCGGGTTGGCGGACGGCAGCGCGTCCGCCGCGCGCGGATGCGCGAGCTCATCACGCTCGCGATACAGCTGGGCGAGCCGATAGGAAGCGTCCTGACGTCGGCGGATCGCGTCTGCAACCTTCTCGTTGCGCGTGCCGGCAGCAAGCCGCGCTGCGGCCTCCTCGATCTGCCGGCTGGTGATACTGCCCTGCGCCAGCTGCGCCGTCTCGAACATGGTTGCGAGCAGGCGCTGGTTCTGTTCGGGGTCACGTGCGGCTTCGGCCGCATCAGCGGTCAGGCAGGGCTCCAGCAAAACGGGGTCGATGCCAACACGCAGCTCGCGCAGCAGTGCAACCGCCTGGTCGCATAACGCGGTCGCGCGCGACGTCCTGCCTTGCCGCGCCTCTTCGGCTGCCTGCAGAAGCGCGGTCTCCGCAACCGGTCGTGTCCCAGGCAGAAC
>JASHQG010000791.1 GCA_030037665.1 Acetobacteraceae bacterium | reverse complement strand
CGCCACTGAGACCAGACAATGAGGCGGATCGGACAAGCCGATCACGCTGCAGCGGGTGACCAGGAAGGCTTATTCCGATCTGTGGCGGGCGCTATCGCAGGCCTCGTGCTCGGTCTCCTCACGCAGACGGCGTGGGCGCAGCAGACGCTGCAACAACAGCAGGCTCCCGGCGTGATCGTGCAACACCCGCAGACGGCCCCCAATGTCACGCGACAGCCCGGGCAGGGCGGCGCGACACGCCAGCAGCAGCAACTTCTGCAACCTCCACTGACCGCCCCTCCCGCGGGTGTTCAAGAGACCCCGGGTGCGCAAGAGACCGTCGACACCACCGGTATCTGGTACCGGTTGCGTTTGCACGATCTGAAAGGCGCGGAAGCCGAGTTCACTCGCCTCAGCCGGGCGAATCCGCGATGGAAGCCGCCAGCCGACCTCGTCCTCGCATTGCGGTCGGCGGAATTCGAGGCGGCGAAATCACAGGGAAATACGGACGCAATGCGCCGGCTCGCGACGTCGATTGGCTCGTTCGACCGTTGCACGAATCCCGATCTCGCCTGGAGCATCGCGCAAACTCCCGACATCGGCAGTAGACAGACGTTGCTGGACATGGCTCAGCACTGCGCCAATCCCGGCATCGCCGCCGGATCGATGGACCGCTATCTGCGCAGCCTTGCGCCAGCGATCCGGATGGCGACTGCCACGTCGCTCGCTCAACAACCGTGGCCGCAATCGGTACGCCAGGTTCTCGACGGGGCAAGATTACAGATGTCGCTCGCCGCCCTCGCGGCGGGTCATCCGACGGATACCGAGCTTGCCGACGCGGAAGCGACTGCCAACACCACGCGAAACGCGGGGGCCGCCATTGCCTTGGGCTGGCATTATTTCAACAGCGGAAACACGACAAAAGCCGCGCAATGGTTTTCCACCGCCATCTCCTGGGGCGGCGGGGCGCCCGCGCAACAAGGTCTCGACCGCTCCCTGCAGACCGTTCACGGCCCCGCGGTAGCCACCAAGACGCCGCGCCGTGCTGGTCCACCCCCCGCGGCGCCGGTCAGCGCGGCACAAGCGCGGGTGACACCGCCGGCCGACGCATCGCTAACGCTGGCGCTGAGTGGGGTCGATCGGGGCGCACCGATGAGCGAAATCGTCGCGGACGTGCGGCGGGCCGTCGAGCTCGGCAGGCGCGATGCCTGGGAGACGGTAGGCTGGCGATTGCTCGACCGCCACAGGCCGCAGGACGCTCTTACTGCCTTCACGCAGGCAAGCCCGACCGAGAATGCGATGTTCGGACGCGTCCTCGCGGCGCGCGCGGCCGGCCATGACGCTGAGGCCAGCATGGTGGCGTGCGGGCATCGCTCCTTTTCACAGCGTCTGACACAAGCCTGCACAGACGCGCTCGCGAACCAGCAACTCGTCGCCTACAAGGCCGGCAACTATCGCGAGGCGGAAAAGCTCGGCGATCAGTTAGCTGAGATTGCACCTGCTCAGACCGGCGCCCGCGTGCTAACCGCCTGGAGCGCCTACCACACCGGCGACCCGAAGAAGGCTGCGGCCATATTCGCCGCGCTCTATGATCAGAACCATACCGCGGATCTGGCGCAGGGTTTGGCACTAAGCTTGCGGGCCTCCGGCCAAACACAAGTGCTGGCCGACCGTGTCGCAGCCGGGGACACGATCCTCGGCAACACTGTCGCGGGCGAGGATGCTGACACTGCCTGGTACCGCAAGCAGTTCGATCTCGCGGCAACGGGCCCCTCCCCCAACCCCAGCCTCGCCGGCCGGCCGGGTTGGTTGGTCGGCACGGGCATGGAAGCGGCCCTGATCAGCGGCGCACCTGGTCAGTCCCGGCTCAACGCCCTGGCGGGACGGGTTTTCGCCGAGGGAATGGCGGGACCGGTCCGCATCGGTGTGTCGTTGACCGGCTCAGGCATCGACATCGGAACGCCTCCGCTGGATGCGTTGATCGGGTTGCGTCCGCGTCCCGATCAGGTAGCGCCGACCACCGGAGCCGGCCTCATTCAACCGCAATTGACCCTGCAATGGGAGAAACCCGGCTGGACGACCGACGCCCTGCTGGGACTGACGCCACTGAATGCAGCGGTCGGCCCTTTGCCGACCGCGAGCCTGTCGGCGACCCACTACATGGACCCCATCATCCTGACCGGCCGCGTTTTTTCGCAGGACGTGACGAACAGCCTGTTATCGTACGGCGGGATGCGCGACCCGGTCACTGGGGCGAGCTGGGGACGCGTCATGGACATGGGCGGCTCACTGCAGGCGATCTATCTCCCAGCGGACCGGGTCAGCCTCTCCTTTACCGGCGAGGGCGCCCATCTCGTGGGTGACGATGTGGCAAGCAATAACCGGCTTTCGCTCCGACTGGACGCCGATTACGACTTCCGGCCTCAAGGTTTTGATCACCTAAGGGTCGGCCCGTTCGTCTCCTTCGTTCATTACCAGCGTAATCTCGATTTCTTCACCTTCGGCCAAGGTGGCTATTACAGCCCGGACTCCGACACGCGGGAAGGTATATTGATTGATCTCCTGACCCCCGAAGGGCGGCGATGGCAAATCGAAGCCAAGCAATCGCTGGCCTACGGCAATGTGTCAGAAGCAGCTTCGCCGCAGTATCCGCTGTCGAACTCATTGCTCGCCTTTAGCGGAAGCAGGTTCTCGGGTGTCGACGTCGATACCCAACTCCGCGGCAGCGTTCTCCTCTCGGAGCATCTGATCCTGTCGGGGTTCATGGGTTATTCCAACGCGCCCGGGTATAAAGGCTTCGTCACCGGCGTGTTCCTGAGCATTCCGTTCGACGCGCGCCGGGGCGTCTTCAGTACCGATCTGCCGGATAGCACGTTCAGACCCTTCGACGTGTGGCGATAGCAGCGCTCTGGCCAATCCGGGGCCTAATCTGGCACCGGACAGGGCACAGCCTTCCAGATCTCGCTGGCGTAGCGCGAAATTGTACGGTCGCTGGAAAACGGCCCCGACGCGGCGATATTGAGGACTGCCTTGCGGGACCACGCATCCCGATCGGAATACAGCGCGCAGGCCGCGTGATCCGCCACTAGATACGATCTCAAGTCCGCGAGATGCATGTAGGTGTCACCCTCGGTGAGCAAGGCATCGATCAGCGGCCGAAAGATGTCTGGCTCGTAGCGGCTGAAATGATTGCCGGATATCAGATCCAGAGCGGCCTTGGTCTCTGGCTCGCTCTCATAGTGCGAATACGGGTTGTACGAGCCGCGGCTTGCAGCGACCTGCTCCGCGCTCAACCCGAAAAGAAAGAAATTCTCTTCACCCGCTGCAGCCGCCATTTCGATTGTTGCTCCGTCTCGCGTACCCAAGGTCAGCGCACCGTTCATCATGAACTTCATGTTGCTGGTGCCACTGGCCTCATAACCACTGGTCGAGATCTGATTTGACAAGTTCGCGGCCGGGATCAGCCGCTCCGCCAGCGAAACGCAATAGTCGGGCAGAAAAACCACGTTCAGACGACCACGGACAGCCGGATCGCCATCGATCGTGCCGGCAAGATTGTTGAGGAATTTGATGATGAGCTTGGCACGCTGATAGGCAGGCGCCGCCTTTCCAGCGAAGAAGAAAGTTCGCGGCGTCATCTCGAGCTCTGGCTGCGCTCTCAGTCGATTGTAGAGCACCACGATTCGCAGTGCGTTCAGCATCTGGCGCTTATATTCGTGAATTCGCTTGATCTGACAGTCGAAGATGCTGTCGGGATCGACTGTCTGATCCAATGTTGCTTTCAGCCAGTCTGCAAAGCGCGACTTGGCGCGGTATTTGGCCTTGCGGCAAGTCTCCAGAAAAGCGGAATCTTCGGCAAGCGGCTTCAGCTTCGCAATCTGGTCGAAATCGGTCGTCCACCCGTCGCCGATCGCAGCAGTGATAGCGGCGGACAGCCCCGGATTCGCCACCAGCAGCCAACGTCGCGGGGTG
>JASHQG010000790.1 GCA_030037665.1 Acetobacteraceae bacterium | reverse complement strand
GGATGAAGGCAGGCAGGAAGGTGACGACGATCGCAATCTGCGCGGCGACAAACTGGTTGCGCGCGAGTGATGAGATCAGCAGACCCATGCCGAGCGCCACCAGCAAGAACAGCGCCGAGGCGGCGGTGAGCACCAGCAAGCCACCCTGCAGCGGCACGGCAAACAGGGTCACCGCGAGCAGCACCGATAAGGCCATGCCGCCCATGCCGAGCACAAAATATGGCAGTAGTTTGCCAACCAAAATCTCCGGCATCGTCACTGGCGAGGCCATCAGGGCCTCCATCGTGCCGCGCTCCCATTCGCGCGCGACGACAAGCGCCGTCAGGAGCGCACCGATCAGCGTCATGATGACGGCAATCAGTCCCGGTACCAGATAGTCGCGGCTGCGCAGCGCCGGGTTGAACCAGATGCGCACTTGCAGAGAGATGGGAAATGCCGGGATGCCGCCCTGTTCCTGCTGCAACTGTGCAAGCCAGACCTGCCAGGATTGGGTAAGGTAGCCTTCGACAAGCCGTGCGGTGTTCGCGTCAACGCCGTTGACCGCCACGCCGATCGTTGCCGGAGTTGGCCCGAGCGTCTGGCGGGCAAAGTCGCTGCGCAGCCATACGAAGCCGCTGATCCGCCCCCGTGCCATCGCCGTCCGCGCGGCCGCCAGGTTGGACAATTCATGCACATCGAAGTAGCGCGAATGACGGAGTGAACCCACAAACGAGTCAGTCTGCGGGTTTGGATGCTCGGCGACCACGCCTATCGGCACATCTTCGGCATTCAGCGACACGCCGTAGCCGAACAGCAGCAGAAGGAAGAGCGGCAGCACGAAGGCGATCCCCAGCGCCGAGGGATCGCGCACGATTTGCAGGGCCTCCTTACGGATCAGTCCGCGAAGCCGCATGCCGTTCATGCAGCCCTCCGCAGATCGGCCTCTGCTGCCGTGATCAGGCCGATGAAGGCGTCCTCCATGGTGGGTTCGGGCGTTTCTGGCGTGGTGGCACGCGCGCGAATGTCGGCCGGTGTGCCAGCGGCCAGGACACGGCCCTGCGACATCAGCACAAGCCGATCGCAATATTCCGCCTCGTCCATAAAATGCGTCGTCACCAGGACGGTGGTTCCTGCACTGGCGTACTGGTTGATGCGCTGCCAGAACTCCGAGCGCGCCAGCGGATCAACCCCGGAGGTCGGTTCATCGAGAAACAGGATTGGCGGCTCATGCAAAAGTGCGCAGGCCAGCGCCAGACGCTGTTTGTAGCCGAGCGGGATATCGGCCGCATTCATCGCTAGGAACGAAACGAGCTCGAACTCCTCCACTGCCCACTCACGGCGCGCGCGCAGCCGGATGCCGCTGAGGCCATACGCGGCAGCGAAGAAGTCCAGATTCTGCGAGACGCTGAGATTGCCGTAGAGAGCAAAGCGCTGCGCCACGTAGCCGATCTGACGCCGCGCCTCGGCGGGCGCGGTGCGCAGATCCTGCCCGGCGACACGCAGCGTTCCCGAGGAGGCCGGAAGCAGGCCACATAGCATGCAGAAGGTGGTAGTCTTGCCAGCGCCGTTGGCGCCAAGCAGCCCAAATACCTCGCCGCGCGCCACCTCGAAGCTCACGTCCTGGACGGCATGAAACGAGCCGAAATAGCGGTTCAGCCTGGAAACCTGGAGCACCGGTCCGCCGGATGCGATTGCGCGCGGCGCGACTTTCGTTGACGTGCGACGCGGCCGGTGCGCCTGTAGGCGGTCCACGAACACGTCGGCGAATTCCGGCGCTACTTGCTGCCACGTGACGTCGTTCATCGCCGGTACCTTGGCGCCAGCCGCGAGCAGGGCGCGGACCTCTGTCCCTTGCAGCCGCGCGTCGGCAATGCCCGGAAGCGCAAGCAACTGTTGTTGCAAGCTCCTGCGGCTAAAGGTGGCATGCCGTACCGCAAAGCACCGCCCGCTGAGTTCCCCCGCCAAATGGCCCGGCGATCCTTGAGCGAGCAGGCTGCCGGCATCGAGTAACACAACCTCGTCGCAATGTTCCGCCTCGCCGAGATAGGCGGTTGAGATCACCACGCTGACACCGCGATCGCGGAGCGCCGCGATGATTGTCCATAGCTCGCGCCGTGAAATTGGATCGACCCCAACCGTTGGCTCGTCGAGCAACAGCAGTTCAGGAATGCGCAGCAACGCGCAGGCCAACCCCAACTTCTGTTTCATTCCACCGGATAGCTTGCCCGCCCGCCGCGCGCCGAACGGGCCGAGCGCGGTCAAACGTAGCAGCTCGGCGTAGCGGGCCGGGCGCTGTGCCGGCGGCACGCCCTGAAGCTGCGCATAGAGATCGAGGTTCTCCTGTACACTCAGGTCTTCATAGAGGCCAAAGCGTTGCGGCATATAGCCGATGCGCAGTTGGATGCGTCGCATGTCGCGCGCAGCATCGAGCCCAAGCACCTCCAGCCGTCCCGCATCAGGTTTCAGCAGGCCGGCGGCAAGCCGCAACAGCGTGGTCTTGCCGGCTGCATCCGGCCCCAGAAGTCCGGTGATGCGCGCTGCAGGTACGGCGAGGCTCAGATCGCGCAGCGCTGCCACACGCCGGCGGCCACCGCCGAAGCATTTGCTCACGCCACTCAGGCGCAGCGCTGGCCTCAGGCCGGGCTCAGCCACAGGGTTGTTCCCCGCGTGCTGTCGGGGCATTGCCTGTGAGTGGGATCACCACCGTGACCGGTGCCCCCAGCCGCAGCCTCCCATCCGCATTGCAAGCATAGACATGCATCCGATAGACCAGCTCGGTGCGCACCTCGGTGGTCTCAACCGTCTTGGGCGTAAACTCGGCTGTCGTAGCGATAAAGCCGACCCAGGCCGGGAACCGCTCGCCGGGGAAGGCGTCGCTTTCGATATAGGCCCGCATGCCGGTTCGTATACGGCCGAGTTCGGGCTCCGGAAGATAAGCGCGGGCATACACGGGATTATCCAGATCGAGGGTCAGTACCGGTGAGTCGGGGCCGGCCATGTCGCCAGGCTCAAGAATGCGATCCTCGATTGTACTATCGGCAGGCGCATAGAGCCGCGCATCTGCAAGCTGCTGGCGAGTGAAGCTCAGCGCCGCCTGCTGCGCCGCCAGCGTCGCGTTGGCTGTGGCGAGGCTTGAGTCCAGCACGTCGATCTGCTTCCGGGCGACATCGACTGCGCTGATGTCTCGCGACACATTGGCCTGTTTTTCGCGGATGTCTGCCCACCATTGTTGCGAATCCTGCACCGCCACGGCACCTGTCCGGGCGAGCTTGGAATAGCGGGCATTTTGCTGCTGCGAGAAGGTGAGCGCCGCGTCGTCTGCCGCGACGTCAGCCTGAGCTTTGGTCACCACGAGCTGTTGTTCGGCGATCTGCTGCTCCAGGTTGGCAATACTCGCTGCTGCCGCATTCACATCAGCTTTCGCTTTGTCAGCGTTCAGCTGCAGCCGAGCGGTGTCCAGTTCGGCCAGCAGCTGACCTTTCCGGACCTGGTCGCCCTCCTGCACAAGAATGCGACTGACACGATCGTTGTCATTGAACGCAAGCTGCGCCTGGCGGATGTCGATGCTGCCATACACGGTGATAGCCATGAGAGCTGTGGGGCTACGTGAGAACCACCACCACGCACCGCCGCCAGCCAGGAATAGCGCAAGCAATGTTAACAGCGCCTTCAGCCAGAATTGGCGTTGCGTGGCCTTCGCGCGGGTGGGCGCCACCGCGTCCGGAAGAGCCGATTCCCTTGGCGATATCGCCTGGTCAGTCATCCGACACCGTATCTTCGACACGACTTTGCATGTGGTGATCATGCACCCCAGCGCGCAGCTTTTATGGCCCCTGCTTGTGGGTCGCATTGATCTCGATCAACATGGAAGCGCGAAGCAGGAGCGGGCCAGGACCCATTCAAAAGTGCCCGCTGAACGCCAAAACCGGCGCGGAGTAGGTGGTGGTCCGTCAGGCGCAGCACGGTCCGCGAAAATGCTGACATATCAGGCACGCATGGCATTCGGCATGCGATAGCAACGGCCGGGGCAGACAGTAATCGTGCGCGCACTGTCCGACACATGTGATAGGGTGCGGCGCGGCCGGCGTTCCGTCGCGCGCCTAACAGCTCGTCAGGTGGCGTCGCGGTCTCTTGTTGTGCTGGTCATCGACCATGCGTGCCAGGGCCGTTCAGATCGGGGATCGCCTCCATCAGCCAAGGCCCCTTGTTCAGCTTCGCGCTCCCCGCCCGCGGCGCCATCGCTGCATCCGTCATTTCGCCGCGTACCAGCGTGCCTTGCCGGACCATGCTCTCGGGCACCCGTGTGGCCCAGATCAGCAGCACGCCGCCAGGACGGGTACACCGTTTGACTGATCCGGTGCACCACATCAGAGACGACGCTGGCGGACGCCGCCACGGTGCGGCGGTCAAAACGCGGGGGAAATGACATGGCATGCAAGAGGGGCGATGGCATCGCGTCTGCGTGGCGCTCGTGTTCTCACAATTGGGGTCGCCCACTAACTCCGTGCCCCAGCAGGCGCAAAATACCGGCCGCACGCCGCGTGTGTCGCACACGAGGGATCGACTATCCCAGGCTGTCGCGCGGTGAAGATGGACTGGCGGCATTGCGCGTTCCGACCTTGCCATCGCCGTACCGGTCTACCCTGGACTGGCAGGTCCCACAGCCTGCGCTGATACAAGCTACGCCGCGCCGACGAGACGACCTGACATCGCGCACATGCCGCGTCAGTGATGAGCTTTCGCGCCGAACAGCCCAGATGTCGTCAACTATCGCCGCTGACGCAAGCCGGATAAACGACAATGGTGAGGTGAGAAGATTCTATTTCATGCACCTAGGGTGGTGCGTGAATAGAACAGGCCCATCCTCCCCATCCGGCCGCGTCACCAAAATTGTGGCAGATCCTTCCAAACAGCAACATGACAGCGGTACGGTACGGCCCCACGGCGCACTCGAACTCGCGCGACCTGAACCGGGTCTCTTCATCGCCGGAATGAAGTCCTGCGGCGGCGCACCGACGTTTCTGCTCGCGACGGGCTATGAGCAGGTGCCCTCGATCGCCGCCTATCTCGCCGGTGATATTGACAGCGACCGACGGATCGAACTCGATCTGCCGCAGACCGGCGTGTGCAGCAACAACGTGGCGCAGATTTCGGAAGAAGGATATTGCCGGCCTGCTTCGTTGAGTCGCCGATCAGAACCCCGAGCGGCCGCGACGTGCTGCGCTATGGGGGAGGAGTGCGAAGCCATGCCGGCTGAGCCGGCCTGAGGTTCAGCTGCGGAGCGCTCAGTCGGCAATCCAACAAGCGTGTCGAGCGCTTCTGGGTCCCTCTGAGCTTTACCAAAAATTGCCTCTTTTCCAGCGTTCAAGGCCGGTGTGAAACCGCTGGCCTCAACGCGCGCCAGCGGCCTGCTCATACCAACGGCGCGACCGCCGAACAATGTGGACGACCGAGAGCATGACCGGCACTTCCACGAGAACACCAACCACAGTCGCGAGGGCTGCGCCGGACTGAAATCCGAACAGGGCAATGGCCGTCGCCACGGCCAACTCGAAGAAATTGCTTGCGCCGATCAGCGCGGACGGACCCGCCACACACCATTCGACGCCGAGACGCCGATTGAGCCAGTAGGCCACACTCGCGTTGAAATACACCTGTATGATGATCGGCACCGCCAGCAGCGCGATGACAACCGGTTGGCGCATGATCTGTTCGCCTTGCAGCCCGAACAGCAATACGAGCGTCAGGAGTAAGGCACAGAGCGACAGAGGTCCGAGTGTGCGTAGCGTGCGGTTCAATGCCGGCAAGCCACCTTGCGATAGCAGGGCACGCCGCCATAGCTGGGCGACGATCACCGGCACGACGATATAGAGGACGACGGACAGAAGCAGCGTATCCCAAGGCACGGTGATCGAAGAGAGGCCGAGCAACAGACCCACGATGGGCGCGAATGCAAACACCATGATGGTGTCGTTGAGCGCGACTTGGCTCAGCGTAAAATGCGGTTCCCCGTCAACCAGGTTCGACCAGACGAACACCATCGCCGTGCAAGGCGCCGCGGCGAGCAGAATCAGCCCTGCCGTGTAGCTGGCAATCTGGTCCGCCGGCAGCCACGGGCGGAACAGATGTCCGATGAAAATCCACGCCAGCAGCGCCATGGAGAACGGCTTGATGAGCCAGTTAACACCGACCGTGGAAGCAATTCCGCGCCACTGCTGGCCCACCTCGCGCAGCGCTGCGGGATCGATCTTCAGCAGCATCGGCACGATCATCAGCCACACCAGCACGGCAACGGGCAGATTGACCTGCGCCACCGTCGCGTCGCCGAGCACATGGAACAAGGCGGGCATCAGCTGGCCGAGCGCGATGCCGGCGACGATGCATAGTGCGACCCATAGCGTCAGGAAGCGCTCGAAGATGCCCATGGCGGGCTTTCGCTCTGACGCCGCGTCCGCGACGCCACGGGACTCGCTCACGCTCATGCGGGCACGTGCCGGGTTTCAGTGCCAGAGGGCAGCAGGATCGTGAAGCCAAGGCACAAGGCCAACATGACCGCCGACCCCCACAGGCACGCCTGCATGCCACCGATCTGCGTAAGGGCGCCGGACAACATGATACCGACCAATCGACCGGCCGCATTGGCGGCGTAGTAGAAGCCGACATCCTCCGCTGCCTTCTCCGATCCCGCGTAGGCCAGGATCAGGTAGGAGTGCAGCGAGGAGATCACCGCGAAGACGAAGCCGAATACCAGTAGCCCCACGACCAATATCAGGTCGGGTCGCCCGACGCCCGGCATGCGTAACAGGATGGCCAGCGCCACCGGTATCACCGTGAGGATTGTCCCCCACAGCCGGGCTGCAGGCACTTCCCGGCTCAACCCGTCGCGGCTGCGCGTGACCACCTGTGGCGCGAGGGCTTGCACGGCGCCGTAGGCAATTGTCCAGGCGGCGACGAAGCCAGCCACCTGCATGTACTTCCAGCCAAAGCCGTAGAGGTAGACTGGCAGGCCGACCACGAACCACACGTCGCGCGAGCCGAACATGAAGATGCGCGCTGCGGCCATCAGGTTGATGGCGCGCGTCTTGGCGAACAGCTCACGAAAACTCTTCGACGACTTTGCCTTGCCCAAGGTTCGCGGCAGCGCAAGCATCACGCCCACCAGCACGATCGCAAGCATGCCGGCCATCAACCATAGCGCGGGCCGGAAGCCGGCGATCTGCAAGAGGAAGCCGCCGATGAAGAAGCCCGCGCCCTTGGTGGCGTTCTTCGATCCTGTGAACCAGGCGACCCAGCGGAACAACTGGCCCATGTCCTGCGACGACGACGCCTTGATCGCGCTCTTCGACGAGGTCTTGGTCAGGTCCTTGGCAACACCGGCCACACCCTGGGCCAGCACCACCCAAGCAACCGACAGCGCAGCGCCCCAGGTCGGCTGTAGCGCCGAGAGCATGCAGAGGCCGCCGATCTGCAAGATCTGACCGGCCATTAGCATGCGCGGGATACCGAAGC
>JASHQG010000789.1 GCA_030037665.1 Acetobacteraceae bacterium | reverse complement strand
CTTTCCGCATGATAATGGACGATACGAGGGATCAGGTGCGGCAGAGATCGCTCGTCCGCTTTCGGCGCGCATGGGTTCATGGTGCCGCAATCCCAAACCGGCAGAGCTGGCCCCCCAATTTCGGAGGCGCGCGCGTGCCGCTGAGTCCGGACGGCTTCATCAGGTGGCAACCAGGCGAGATCGGTCGGTACAACGTTGCTCGACTCGTACGTCCTTGTTTGACCGTTCGGATGAAAGCCGGTCCGCGATCTCAGCCTTTGGCATGAACCGCGGTCGGGGGAGGGGCTTTACCACCGAAGCTGTGCGCACCAGCGGCTGGTCCTTGCGTGTTGCCACCGAGGCCTGAGGGGCTCATCTGGCGGCATCAACGCACTGCCGCGTCTTGCAATTTCAGAGTTGGTTATTGAGCGGGACTGTTGCAAGCAACCCGGGCCCCCTGACCCTTCCAGTCCTGGTCAGGCCCGACCCGATCGTCTCCGCACCCCCGTCTGCCCCGATAGGTTGGTTTGTCGCCAGGCACGGCGACCTCGCGCTGATGAGGGGCGCCGCTACTCGGCGGCCCGCCGTTCTTCGGACCGGAACCGCGTGCGCAACGCGTCCCACTCGCGCGCCCCGACTCGATTGAACCCATCCTGCACGGTCATGTCGGTGCGCGGGACCGGATGCACGTGCGTTGTTCTCAGTGCTGCCAGCATTTCGTCGCAAGCGCCGATCACTGCCTTCAGCAGCAGCCCCGGCACGATCGCGAGCTTGTACCCCATCGCCTCGGCCCTGCGCAGGTCAATTTCCGGCGTCTTCCCGCCGCGTACCACGTTCAGCAGGCAGGGCCCGTGTACCAGCTTGGGCACAGCGACGACTTCTTCCATCGTCTGCGGCGCCTCGACGAATGCCATGTCGGCGCCGGCATCCAACGCGGCATTGGCGCGGGCCACTGCTTCGTCGAAGCTAATGACAGCGCGCGAATCCGTGCGCGCGATGATCACGAAGTCCGCGTCACGCCTTGCCGCGGCGGCAGCACGGATCTTGGCCAGCCAGTCCTCACGCGGCACGATCTCCTTATCGTCAAGGTGGCCGCAGCGCTTCGGCGATACCTGATCCTCGATATGGATGCCGGCGACGCCGGTACGCTCGTAGTCCTGCACCGAGCGGAACACGTTGAGCTCATTGCCGTAGCCGGTGTCCGCGTCGGCGACCAGCGGCACGTTGATCACACGGGTGATGCGTGCGGCGTTGGCCACCATCTCGGTCGCGGTGAGCAGACCGAAATCGGGGTAGCCGTGCGACACCGACGTGCCGGCGCCGGTCATGTAGACTGCGGGAAACCCGGCTTGCTGTACCAGCATCGCGGTCAACCCGTCATAGGCGCCGGGCGCGATCACCATTCCATCCTGTCGGAACAGGGCGCGCAGATTGGCCGCCTGGGTCATGGTGGTGTCCTCCCTGGATGAGACCTTGGATGGTAAAGGGCCGGCGTTCGAAAGCCAACGCGACGACTGTTCAAACAAGGCCAAGGGAGAGGCATTGGCAGCGTGACGATGGCCCTGACAAACATTCCCGCGGCACACCGTCGCGCACGCTGGGGTACACCGGCCGGCTCCGTACCCAGACGAAGTCTATTCCGGCGCCATACGCGGCAGCGACGGCTGGTGCGGTGATAGCCAGGACGGCAAGTGTCTTCGCCAGGCAACAGCCGGGTCTCTGAGCCTCGCCCCCTCTCTGAGCCTCGCCTCCATGGCGTTCCTCCCGGTTGCCAGTGTTGGCGGGCAATCCGGCAGGCAGCGATCGGTGCAGGCAAAGCGCGGCGCCAGGGACATGCGGCAGGCCAGTGGCCCGCGCTTGCAGCCTCGTCCTGCTAGACCTAGCTTGGCCAGGTTAAGCGCAATGAGGACAACAGTGGCCGCTGCCATTCCGGTCATCGACGTGGCCGATATGCTCGCTGGTTCGCCGGGCGCGCTGGACGCGACGGCACGCCTGCTGCACGACGCGCTGACCCAGGTGGGGTTTTTCGTCGTCACCGGCCATGACGTGCCGCAGGCACTTGTCGCGCGCACCTTTGCCGATGCCGAGCGTTTCCACAATCAGCCGATGCCACGCAAGCTAGCGCTCAAAATGAATGAGCATAACAACGGCTACATGGCGCTGGGCCGCTACGCGGTGTGGACATCGGCGGTCAACCGCAACGACAAACCGGATCTGAACGAGGCATTCTTCATCAAGCGTGAGCGGCGCGCCGACGATCCGCTGCTGCGTTCAGGCCGGCGCTTGGTCGGTCCCAACCGGTGGCCGGATGAGGCAACACTGCCGGGTTTCCGCGCCCAGGTGCTCGAATATGTCGATGCAATGGACGATCTTGCGCGGTGCCTGCTGCCGGCAGTGGCGGTCGGGCTGGACCTGCCGTCCGGGTTCTTCGACGAGGCGTTCATTGACAGTCATTACTCGTTCCGCCTGTCGCACTATCCGCCAGTACCGGCAGAGGCCAACCAGTTCGGCATTGCACCGCATACCGACGCGAATTTCATGACCTTTCTGGCGCAGACCGAGGTGCCTGGTTTGCAGGTGCGCATGCCATCTGGCGACTGGCTGGATGTGCCGTACGTGCCCGGCTCGTTCGCGGTGAATGCCGGCGACATGCTGCACCGATGGAGCAACGGCCGGTTTCTCTCGACGCCGCATCGTGCGCTGCCGCCGGTCGGCCGGCATCGCTATGCCATTCCGTTCTTCCTCGGTCCGCGGTTCGACCAGCTGATCGAATGTCTGCCGACTTGTACCGGGCCGGGCAATCCGCCGCGCTGGCCGCCGCTCACCTACGCCGAGTGGCTCGCCTACTGGTACGACGCCAACTACGACCCGAAACGCCAGCACGACGTGGCTGCATAGCCTGTCGTTCGTCACCACGAGCAGCACGCTTGCCTCGTGATTGCGAGAAGCGCCGCGACAAGGCAAGCTCTCGCCGGAAATGGCCTCGTCGCTGCGCTCCTTGCAATGACGGAAGGTACCGTCCTGGAGGAACACCGAAATGTCCGACTTTCCGAAATTCGTTCAGATCAATGAGGAGGGCCCACGTGAGGGCTTTCAGTTCGAAAAGGGTCCTATACCGACGGCGCGCAAGGTCGAGCTGATCGATGCGCTGTCAGAGACGGGCCTCAATCACATCCAGGTTGCTTCCTTCGTCAATCCGAAGCGGGTGCCGGGCTGGGCCGATGCGGATGAGGTGGTGGAGAGCTATCGGCGCAGGTCCGGCGTTCACTACACTGCATTGTGGCTCAATACGAAGGGGCTCGAGCGCGCGCTCTCGCACGGCAACCGACTGGATATCGGCGGCTCGTTCTCGTTAACCGCGTCGGAGAAGTTCCTCGCACGTAACCAGCAGTCCTCGCTGGAAGACAACGTGGCGCGCGCGCATGATACGCTTAGGCTCTACAAGCAGCATGGGATTCCGCTGAAGCGCGCCGGCATCATGGCGGCATTCGGCTGCAATTTCGAAGGCGAGATTCCGCATCAGCGGGTGCTCGACATGATCCAACAGTTGCTCGACATATGCGCCGAGCATGGAATGCAGCCCGAAGTCTTCTCACTTGCCGACACGATGGCCTGGGCGACGCCGAAATCGGTCCGGGAGCTGGTCGGCAAGGTGCGCGCGCGTTGGCCAGATATGACACTGTCGCTGCATCTGCACGACACGCGCGGTATGGGCGTCGCCAATGCCTATGCGGGGCTGGAGATGGGCGTCGCGATCTACGATTCGACGGTCGCCGGATTGGGCGGCTGCCCGTTCGCCGCGCACAAAGGTGCGGCGGGGAATGTGTGCACCGAGGACCTCGTGTTCATGCTGGATGAGATGGGAATCGCAACGGGTATCGACCTCGACAAGCTGATCGCGGTTGCGCAGCTTGCCGAGAATATTGTCGGTCATCCGCTCCCAGGGTCGGTGAAGATGGGCGGAAGTCTCAAGGCGCTGCGGGAGAAGCTGCATTGAAAGCCGCTCTCGCACGACCTGCGAGGGTTGTCGGCGCACGGCGCCGCATGAGGGTGCCGCAGTCGGCAAAATGAGTTCCGCGGCACCATCATCTCCGATGCTTCGCACGCCGACCTCTCGCCTGTGCCGTACGTGAGGGGCCAGCAACCAGGAGGAACACATGTCGCTAACCAAGGATCTCGGCAAGTTCGTCGCCGACCTGTCGCCGAACCGCATCCCTGAAGAAGCCGCCCGCGTTGCGCGCATGGGCATCATCGATTGCATTGGGACGATGATCGCCGGGCGTAACGAAGACTGTGTTCACATCATGCGCGAGGTTCTCGCACCCGGGGCCGGCCAGGCCACCATCACCTTCGGCAAGGATAAGGGGCCTGCACCGGAGACCGCGTGGATCAACGGCACCGCGGCGCACGCTCTAGACTACGATGATGTGGGCCTGCGCGGTCATCCCAGCACCGTGCTGGTGCCCGCCATCCTCGCGGAAGCCGAGACACTCGGTCGCTCCGGCGCCGACGTCGCCGTTGCCTATATCGCCGGCTATGAGACCTGGGCGGAATTGTTTCGGCGTGACACCGGCCTGTTGCACAAAAAGGGCTGGCATCCGACCGGCCTGTATGGCGCAGTCGGCGCAGCCGCGGCCTGCGCTTCGCTCCGCCGTCTCGACGCCGACAAGGCGGCGCAAGCGATCGCGCTTGGCGCGTCGCAGAGCGGAGGGCTGATGGCTAATTTCGGCACGATGACCAAACCGTTTCATGCCGGGAAAGCCGCACATGCCGGCATCATGGCCGCCCGCCTCGCGGAAGCCGGCTTCACCGCCAGCACCGATGCACTGGAGCATCCGCAGGGCTTCCTGAGCGCCATCTCGGTCGAAGGCAACCCGGATCGCGCCGGCGAAACCAAGGCTGGCAAGGAATGGGCGATCCTTTCTCAGGGCATCGGCATCAAGAAATACCCCACCTGCTACTGCACGCATCGAGCGATCGACTGCATGCTGGACCTTGTCGCTGCCAACCCGATCCGTGCCGATGAGGTGGCGAAGATCACCGTCAATATCAGTGACTATTTCGCAACCGTGCTGCGCAATCACGATCCGCAAACCGGGCTGGCGGCGAAGTTCTCTATGGAATTCGCGATGGCCAGCGGCATCATTGCCAAGCGCGTCGGCCTGCGCGAACTCTCAGACCCATTCGTGCAGCGCCCCGACGTCCAGGACCTGATGCGTCGGGTCGAGATCGTCACGACCACAGAATATGATCCGGACCTTGCCGGTGGTGCCTTCGCCGATTCAGTGCAGGTGGAGCTCGCATCCGGCCGCATCATGCAGGGCGAACCGGTCGCGCGCGCCACTGGCCATGCGTCCCGTCCGCTGACCGAAGCGCAGCTCTATGATAAATTCGCTGACTGCCTGGACGCTGGCGCGTCTGACATCCCGGCCGAGATATTGTTCAAGCGGCTGCAAGCGATCCAGTCGACGTCGGCGCGCGAGCTGACCGCACTGCACTAAGACCCCTTGGGCGCCGCGCGGGTTAGAGCTCGCGCGGCGCCGGGGCCTCGCGGTCGCCCGCCATGCGGAAATGGGCTTGGCCAGAGCCGAATATGCCGCGCCGCGACCGCTCGGCCGGATCGTCTTTTGGCACGACCTGCCCGCACCCGTTCGCGGTGATCGGAAACGGCGCGCGTCTGGGAGTAGCCACGGTCGACGGACTGCTGTCTGCGGGGGGATCGGGGCTTTGCCGATCCACTGCATGCCTCCTCTCGGGTTTTCAGATACCGATCCTGGTCGACGTTCATGCCGGCTAGCTGCTTGCGGATCATGCGTCAAACATCCTTATACGATGCATCAACCGGAACTTTGCTCCTCATGATGTATTGCACTGAGCCGACGGTGATCTCATAGACCGAACCGACTGAAGAAAAGAGGCGCTTCACATACATGGGTCGGTCGGATGCGCGGTCGAACCGGCTGCGGGCGGCAGTCCGGTACGTCGTCTCGCACCGCGCGGCACCAAGGATGCGGCAGACATGGCCAACGAATTCGACAAAATGCTGGGCGTGCTCGGCGGCATGGGGCCGCTCGCCAGCGCGCAGTTCATGCTCCGTCTGACACTGCTGACGCCTGCCACGTGCGACCAGCAGCATATCCCCGCGGTACTGTGGTCCGATCCGCGCGTGCCGGACCGCACGCGCGGCAGGCTTGCCGGTGCCGAGGACCCGCTACCCTGGCTGCTGCGCGGCATCGAGGGACTGAAACGTGCCGGCTGCGGCGCCATCGCCATTCCCTGCAACACGGCACATGGCTGGTTCGACGAGATGCGCCGCGCGGCTTCGGTACCGATCATCCATATTGTGGACGCCGCCGCCACGGATTTGCGTCGCATGGGCATTCCGTCAGGAACGATAGGCATCATGGGCACACAGGGGACGCTGGATATGCGCCTTTATCAGCAGCGCCTGGCATGTCAGGGCTGGAACTGCATCACGCCGAGCCAGGACGAGATGGATCGGTTGGTCGGACCTGCCATCGCGCTGGTGAAGGCCAATCGCGTCGCCGATGCGTTCCAGCCGCTCTCCGACGTCGTGAATACGCTGGCAGCTCGTGGTGCGACAGCCGTGGTGCTGGGATGCACGGAAATTCCACTCGGGATCCAGGCTGGGCCAGCGGACGCCCTGAAGGTGCCGGTGGTCGACACGATCGACGCCCTGGCGCGGGCAGCTATCAGGTGGGCGCGCGGCTAATCAGTTTGGGGCGCGAGCAGCGCGTCGCATAGCGCTTGCCAGCTTGCGTGGTCGGGCGCGCAGATCAAGCCGCCGTCGGTGCGCGTCGCATCGTACGGGCGGCCGTCGAAGCGGGCCGAGTAGCCGCCGGCCTCGCGATGCAGCAACCAGCCAGGTGCGTGGTCCCACGGCATCAGGCGGGTGAAGAACAGAAAGTGGCAGTGACCGGCGGCGGCCATGCGATATTCGTGGGCGCTGCAACGGTAATCCCAGGCACTGTCGAGGCGCGGAAGGTTGGCGCAGACGGTACTGCGCTGAGGTTCGGCCAGAAACCGCCAGGACAGATTGCCGGACATCGCGTGCAGTGGCGCCGGCGCGCTGACATGCAAATCCGTTCGCCGGCCGTCGGGCGTTTCGATCCACGCACCTTCACCACGCAGTGCCAGCGCCGTGTCACCGCCAACCGGATCGTGAATGGCGGACGCGATGACCTCGCCGTACCGCAGCGCCGCCGCCATCACGCCAAACAGGGGCAGGCCAGCGACGAAGTTCGCAGTGCCGTCAACCGGATCCACAACAAAGGCGAGCTCCGCGCGGGCGAGAGCGTTCAGCCGCGACGGGTCGGCGCTGGTTGCTTCCTCGCCGACGATCACGGCGCCGGGGAAATGGCTGGCCAGAGCAGCGGAGATCGCGCGTTCCGCGGCTTCGTCAGCCTCGGTCACCAGATCGAGGGGCCCGGTCTTTTGGCGGACCGCGCTATCGGCGAGGCGGCGAAACCGCGGCATGATCTCGGCGCGTGCGGCGTCATGGAGGATAGCGGCGAGGACGGCGAGCATTTTACCTCATCCGCCGCGTGCGCGACGTCGGCGCGCGATGCGCATCGGGTGAGGGTGCGGAATCTCAGCATGCATCTCGGGCCGCCCCTGCGTTGCTGGATGTCGTGACCTCTTCCGCGCAGCGGGAGAGGTTTTCATCGAACCTGGTCCGGTCCGCGGGCAACAAACGCACCGTTACATGCACTGCGTCTTCTTCGTCCTGTCGCTCGACCACCTCGCCGTGCTGGTAGAGCCACGCCAGCCGCGCGCCGTCCTGCGGCGGGATCGCATAGTCCGCGGTCTCCATCCCGGCAACAATGCGTGCATCGATCGCGGACTTCAGCGCCGACAAACCTTCGCCGGTGATTGCCGACACCGCGACGCCGCCCGACCGCACCGGCACACGCTCCACACCGCCCAAGAGATCGGCCTTGTTCAGTATCTCGATCGTGCGGGTTTGCCAGTCCGCATCCAGGGTACCGTCGGTGACCATGTCCTCCAGCACCGCCGTTACGTCCTCTCGCTGCGCCGTGGTCTCCGGATGAGCGGCGTCCCGCACGTGCAGAATGATGTCGGCTTCGGAGACCTCCTCCAGCGTGGCGCGAAAGGCGGCAATCAGTTCGTGCGGCAGATCGCTGATGAAGCCGACGGTGTCGGAGAGGATAATGCGCCGCCCGGACGGGAGGCGAAGACCCCGCATGGTCGGGTCGAGCGTGGCGAAGAGCTGGTCGCGCGCAGTGACTTCCGCGCCGGTCAGCGCATTGAACAGCGTGGATTTGCCGGCGTTGGTGTACCCGACCAGGGCGACAATGGGGAACGGTACGCGGCGGCGTGCCGAACGATGTAGACCGCGCGTTCGGCGCACCTGCTCAAGCTCTTTCTTGAGCCGGACGATGCGCTCGCCGATCAGCCGGCGGTCGGCCTCGATCTGCGTCTCGCCGGGGCCGCCGAGGAAGCCGAAACCGCCGCGCTGTCGTTCCAGGTGGGTCCAGGAGCGAACGAGGCGCGAGCGTTGGTATTCCAGATGCGCCAACTCAACCTGCACCGTGCCTTCCCGCGTCGCCGCGCGTTCGCCGAAGATATCCAGGATCAGGCCGGTACGGTCGATCACCTTGCATGACCATGCCCGCTCCAGGTTGCGCTGCTGTACGGGTGTCAGGGCGGCATCAATGATCGCAACGGTCACCTTGTGGTCTGCCACAGCACGGCCGACCGTGGCGAGCTGGCCTTCACCCAGCAACGTCGAGGGGCGGCGGATCCGCAGGGGAAGGATCGCGGTGTGGACGACCAGCAGACCGATGGAGGCGGCGAGTCCGACGGCCTCGGCGAGGCGCGCATCAGCGGCGCGCACGGCATCGCCGTTGACGCGTTCATGCTCCGGTCCGCGTGCAGCACCCCTCTCCCATGGCAGCACCACGGCCGCCCGGGTCGGCATTGCCACCGCACCGCCGTCACGCATCGTCTGGCGTGGCGCGTCAGTCGCCGTGGGCGGCAGGGCTCAGCTCCCTCTCTCGCACCGGCCCGGCAGGTTGTTCCGCCTTGGCGGCGTCAAAGAGCTGGATCGGTGCACCTGGCATCACCGTGCTGATAGCGTGCTTGTAGACGAGTTGGGTATGCCCGTCGCGACGCAGCAGAACGGAAAAGTTGTCAAACCAGGTGATGATCCCCTGCAGCTTGACACCGTTCACCAGGAACACCGTCACCGGCGTCTTGTTCTTTCGCACGTGGTTCAGGAACACATCCTGAACGTTTTGCGACTTCTCGTTGGCCACGCTGCTTGTCCTTCTTTTTGTTGGCGTCGTTGTTGGTGGGTTCCGGTGGGTCGTGGCACGCCCACCGAAGGCGAGGTCAGTCTACCACGCGGCCCTGTCAGAGACCACACGAAGTCGTGCGGCCAGGTCCAGCGCGGTGGTGAAATGGAGATGCGGCGCTGCCTGTGCAACTCCCCCATCGTGCCCGGCGTCGCCGATTAGCACGGCGGTGATGCCAGCGGCGCGGGCGGCCTGCATGTCGAGGGCCGTGTCGCCGAGGTACCAGACAGACGGTGATGCTTTGTGCCCGAGCTGTTCCAGCGCAAGATGGATCGGTGCCGGATCGGGTTTGTCCTTTGGTGCGTCGCCGGCACCGATTGCCGCACGGAAATGCGCCTGCCACCCAAGATGAACAATCTCGGCCCGCAAATAGGCCCCGGACTTGTTGGAGACGACGCCCTGCGGCCAGGGCGCGCCGGCAG
>JASHQG010000788.1 GCA_030037665.1 Acetobacteraceae bacterium | reverse complement strand
CGTTGCTCGGGTCAGGTTGGTTGACATCAACCGCGTGCGCTGTGGTTGGTGCCCTTGGTCGCGCTTAGCCTAGGTCGTTCCACAACAACATCGGTATCCGCCATTCTTCTCACTGTCATTAGCGCCATCGGCAATGCTGATCGCGCTTGTCAGCCAGAATTCTTCCATCTTCACCGACGACAGATTCGATCATCCGCCGTGTGCGGATCCCACTCCTTGTCTGCACCACGTCTGAGGTGATCCGCAACTTCATGGCGCCGACGCATAGTCTGATCCCGAACCTGCCGATGCTGGAGTCAGATTCTGCGGGTGATTGCCGAAGCACTCCGTGGCCGTCGCGTAGCAGCCACGAGATCATCAACTGCGTTGCGAGACTGCCCTTGTTTGGCAGGCTGTCCACGCTGACGCGCGTCCGCGGGCTGGGCAGAACTTTGCACTCCTGTCGATTAATATGCCTGCTCGGTGCCACCTGTCGCGATCGCAGTTTCACGATCGCCTCAGGTATTTGGACCACCGAGAGGATACGCGCCACCAAACGGTCGGAATTTGACGTAGCGGCCTGACCGCGACAGCCCGCAACTGATATTCTCAAAGAGCAGAACGGAACGGCGCATAGCTCGCTCCTGCAAGGCAAGTACTGCCTTATGGGGGCGGAGGTCGGAGGATTGCGCGGCGCAACCGCTTAGCATCGTCGTCGATTAGATCGCGACGAATTGTCCACCCTTTATGGCCGACAGAAAGGTCGTCACGCCCGCCACCTCGACACCAGCCATGAGGCCCGTGGGGTCCAGACCCTCGGCGCGCAACCCCGCTTCGCATGCGATCAACCGCACGTTCAGCTCGCGCGAAGCCTCGCGCAGCTCCTCCAGCCCCGCCACACCGGCCGCGCGCACGCGCGCATCGCGCGTCGCGTCTTCGAGCCCCGACCAATCGGAGAACAGCGCATGGCAGCCAGTGTTCGTAGCGAACAAAATGACATTGCGTCCTAACGCGGCTGCACCAGAAGCCAGGACAAACGCGTAGTGCGCGCGGTCATGCGTGCCTGAAAGCAGGAGGATGCCAAGCGGTTCAGAGACCACAGACTGGCGCCGTCGCTTCTGCGTGTGTGGACAGGTCGCGGATGGTCGCTTGCGGTCCGCACAAAGCGCAGTCGGGATCACGCGGCAGCTTTACGGTGCGGAACCGCGTCGCCAGCGCATCCCACACCAGTAACCTGCCAGCCAGAGTTTCGCCGACGCCGAGAATCTCTTTGAGCACTTCAGTGGCCTGTAACGTGCCCATGACGCCGGTTACAGCGCCGAGCACACCAGCCTCACTGCAGGTCGGGACCAAGCCGGGCGGCGGCGGCTCGGGATAGAGGCAACGATAGCACGGGCCGCCGTCGTGCGGCTTGAATACCGAAAGCTGACCATCGAAGCGCAGCACCGCGGCAGAAACCAGCGTGCGGTGAGCCAGCACGCAGGCATCCGCCGTCAGGAACCGGGTGGGGAAATTGTCGGTGCCATCGCAAACAATATCATAGCGCGATACCAGATCGAGCGCATTGTCAGCGGTCAGGCGCGTGGCGTGGATTTCGAATTCCACCTCAGGGTTTATTGCGTGTGCGGTCGCGGCGGCAGATTCGGCTTTCGGCCGGCCGATGCCGTCCGTGCTGTGGGCGATCTGCCGTTGCAGGTTGGACAGTTCCACCGTGTCGTGATCGACGATGCCGATGGTGCCGATCCCGGCTGCGGCGAGATAGAGCACCAATGGCGAACCAAGGCCCCCGGCACCAATGATAAGCACCCGCGCGGCTTTGAGCTTCGCCTGGCCGGTACCGCCGACCTCCGCCAGCAGGATATGGCGCGAGTAGCGCCGGATTTCGTCTTCTGTGAAATCGAGGTCCATAAGCGCAACATATGGTGGCGGCGGCGGATGGGCAAAGGGGCCTGCTGCTCGCTCCGCGGACGTGCGCTCAGGAACGTCCGGCAAGCTCCGTTCCAGGCCGGGCACTGTCATCGAGCGCCGCTGTCACCTATACCGCACGGCAGGACCCAGGGGGCGCAGTTCGGATTGATGGGTCACGCCCATCGCGTCACCGACGGCTTGAGCGCCGGATCCACGCCAAGTGCGGGTACGGTGCGAGTGCGTTCAACCGGGCTTCCCGGCGCTTTCGCAGCACGCTATGCGCTGGTGCTCGCGGTGCTCATGCGGCTACGGGCAATCGGCGGCACCGAGTGGCTGCTCGATTTCTCATTGGAACGGGTATGTTTTCAGCCTCGGAATCGCTGGAGAAAGCTGGTTCCTCGTGCGGCAATATCCTGCACAAGGCTGCGGACTCTGTCTGCGTGGCGTCGGCGTCGTTCTGGTTCGGAGATCGGCGGACTACACCGCGGCACCCGCCCCGCCTCCACGGCCATAGCGATGCACGTGCAGCTTCTCTAAGGTCACCATCCCGCTGCCAAGCATGCTGTCGATGATCGGCAGGAATTGTTCGATCTTATCATCGGTATCAACAATTTCCACCAGGATCGGCAGATCCTCGGTCTGGCGGAGGATGATTCGATGCTCCTCGCTCGCCGGACCGAAAGACAGGATGCCGCGGGTTACCATGGCTCCGGCCATTCCGAGCGTACGTGCGCGCAGCACGATCTGTTCATAGAGTGGCCGGCCTTCATGGGTATCGTCGTGACCGATAAAGATGCGCAGTAACGTAGCATCACAGGGGGCTTGCATGGGCGGATACTCCTTGGCCGGAGCCGGCAGTGTATCGCCGCGGCCACCGAACAAAAGGGCCGAACCAAGGTTGCCGAATCAGTGGTGACGCCGCATGAGTGCTCCTGTCTTGCGGTGCCATGGGAGAACGATGTCGAAAATCCACGCCTGTCTGTTTCTGGTCACCCTTGCCACCGTCGCTGGCTGTGGGTCGACGCCGCCGAAGCCACCAGCCCCGCCGCCGCACGCGCCGGCTCCGACGCCGGAGAAGATCGATGGCATTTATCGCGGCACCAGCACACGCTTCCAGGCTGACAGCCAGACCTGCCCGCATCCGGGACCAGTGACACTTTATGTGCAGGACGGGAAGTTCTCCTACCATTGGAATTATGAAACCTGGGTTGATTCCTTCATTTATGCGGACGGGACAGTGCAGGGACTGGCGCCGGGGATTACGCTGGTCGGCAGGAAGACCGGCACGACGTTGGAAGGTGACGTGACTAACGGCCTGTGCGGGCTGCATTTCACGACGCGGTGGCACGACTTCTGATTGCGAAGCGAGCGACATACGATCGAGATGACTTCGGCGATGCGTCTGACCGGGACAAGGTGGACAGATTGTTCCGACGGCCTACCCAAGGGCGACGGCGGACGAGCTGGTCTGGCAGGGCAGATAGGCCAACAGGCCGGTGAGGAACCCGCGATGACGGAGGAGTGCGCTACCGTTGATCGAGATCCCGTGCGCCGAGCGTGCGAGCACGGATCGCTTCCTCCGGCGCCGCGTGGCCGAAATCGGTAAATGCGCGCTTCACTGCGTCGATCGTCGAGCCAAACACCTGTTTGCGGTTCTCCCGCGCCCAGCTGTTTGACCCGGCAATCGTCGCGAGCGACCCCTGGAAATGCGGCATCACGTAACGCGCGAACAGTTCATAGCTTCGCAGAGTCTGTTCGCGCGTCGCCCACTCGTGTGCGCGGAACAGAATACCTCCAAAGCCACCCTGGCTGTATTCGAGTAGCCGCTTGATGCCACGGATCACGGTTTCCGGTGAACCGACCAGCGTGGTACCCATTTTCACGCCATCGCGCAGCGGATCATCGGCGCGGCCGGGCGGGCGGCCGAGCGTATCCTCGAAATAGGTGACCGTCTCGACCCGTTCGCCATTCGTCACTTCCGCCAGCGCTTGCTCATCGTCTTGCGCGATGTGTGCGTTCACGACGACACGCCAGTTCTTGCGGTCCATCGTCTTACCGTTCTTCGCGGCGGTGTCTTCGGCGATCTTCCATTGTGATGCTAATGCCTCCGGCCCACCTGGCAGGCCGGCGCCGATCGAGAGTACACCGACGCCGTGGGTGCCTGCGGCAATCATGCCGAAAGGTGTGATCGTGCTGGCCACCGCGATCTCGAAATGTGGGTCGCTGTACGGCGCGAGATGCAGCCGCGCATCGCGCATCTCGAACCAGTCGGTCTTCATCGTCACCGGCTCTTCGCATTTCAGCAATCGCATGATCGCGTCCATCGCCTGCAACATACGCGGACGCTGCGTGCT
>JASHQG010000787.1 GCA_030037665.1 Acetobacteraceae bacterium | reverse complement strand
GAGGTAGGCATGCGGCAGCGCATCCATCTGCCGACGCGCATTGTCGATCATCTCGGCCACGGCGGGGAACTGATGGAGGACCGTGAGATAGATATGTGCGACTCCACCCAAGGCCGCGCCAAGAGTGGCCCCGCCCGCGATGAGCAGGATGACGTTTGATGTTCGCGATTCGCCTTGTGCGTCGCGCCAAAGCCAGATGTTGCGCTGGCGTACACCGCGCCTCGCAAGAAAGCGGCTGACCCCGATCGCTGCAGCCGTGGCGCCGACACCATAAAGGCCCGCGATGATCGGCGCGAGCACCGTCCGACCGAAGAGCACGAGCCCGAGGGCGGATAGCACCGCGACAACCTCAACCGTGACACTGATGGCGACCATCGCGTGGAACACGGTCGGGGCTGGTGGTAATTTCTGGGACCAGGGATCCAGAAGATAGGGCAATCGATAGCGGAATGTCTGCCACATCGCCGCAGCGGTGACGACCGAATACACAACGCCGGTGATGGCAAGCCCCCATTGCAGCGTGAAGATGCCGATTGCGAAGGGGAAGGTTCCCAGCGCTGCGCCCCAGATGAGGGCGCGAGACACCTTCTCCGGCTCGCCGGAGGACGAAACCGTTGTGGCCAGGGTTGTGGTCTTCTTCGCGAACGACCAGCCAAACATAATCCACAGGATGGCGACGAACAGAATTCCCGGGATATCGAAGGGATAGCGCACCGCGGCGATCAGCAGTCCGAGCGAAACGAAGGACGAAGCGAGGGCCATCCAAAGTTTCGCCTTCGCCTCCAGCAGACTTTCCAGGTGGCGCGGCCAGCTCAGCGCGATCCAAAGCGCTGATCCTTCAGCTGCCAGAGACCCGGGGCCGACGACAAAGAGGAACCAGATCCCAAACACAACCGCCTCGCCACAGAGGACGTTCCAGGCATCGCCGCGGTAGGCCAGGGCCTGATGCAGACTGAAGACCTGAAACGCCGCCAGCGACACGGGCACGAGAATGGTCTGGACCAGCGCGTTGCGGTCACGCCAGAGCCACAGGAGTTCCCTCCGATAGAGGGATGCACGGCCGAAGCGAGCGGGTTTGCGGGCGCGCGGCGACGCATGGCTGCTCCCCGATCGGCCGGTGATACCCGCGTGTGTTCCCGATACCGCCAGCGCCAAGGCAGCGACGATCGCGATGGCGGAGACGATCCAGCAAGCGGCGACCCCCCACCAGAAGTCGTGGTTGCCACCCGCCGTCAGGCCGGCCAGCAGACGCGTGCGGGGCCAAAATAGATGGGTCAGCAGCAGCAACCGCGGTCCGGTTATCGCGACGACGGCCGGGATCGAGGAGGAGATCAGGATAATTGCCAGAACAGAGAAGGTACCGAACCAGGCCATGAGGCCAAGCGCTGTTGCCCGCGCACGGGGAGACAAACGCAAGACGACCCAGATCTGGATCGCCCTGCTCAGGCAGGAGAGTGCGATCACGACAGGCACGCCCACCAGCGCCGCGGCCGCTACGCCCGACAAGAAACCATAAATGCGACCATAGAGAAGTGCCGGCAGCAGAGGCGCGGCGAGATAAATCGGACTAGCGGCGATCGGGCTGAGCATTTCGGCAAGGAAGACCGCACTCGACGGTACGGGATGACTGAACAGCCATTCCCACATCGGATAACGAGGGCGCCGCGTGTCGAACCCCAGGCCTTCGCCGAGACAAATGACCATGAGTGCCCACCAGACCAACGCAATCAATGCGAAGATATCGGGCAGGGATCCGGGCTGCCACCACAGAGAGCTTTTGGAGAGTAGAAGCGTTGGGTTCTGCCGCACAACCTGGCGCAGGTGCGCGGCAATCGCCGCGGCATCACCGCTTCGGCCTGCGAGGCGCTCGGCCTCGCGTGTGATCTCCGCATCTTCCTCGTTCGTGATCGCGGCGCGCCACTCTGGGAAGTGCGCTGCATCTGCCTCATGACGCTCGATCTTGCCGGCAAACCATTCGTCGACCACGACGCGACCGCGCGCTTCGGCCTGAATCTGCTCCGCGGCTGGTATAGCCATGGAAAGGGCGTTCGCCATCTTGGAATGGGGGGTTACCGAAAACGTCCAGATCACGAGGAAGCTGACCACGCTGATCACGATCGAGCCGCCACCACCGCGCGCTTGAAAGAGCCGGCGCAAACGGCGGCGACGCGCCGCAGCCCGCGTCCACGCCGCCCGGAGCAGCACGACGACAACGGTCGAAAAGGAGGGGCCGACACGGGTCACGTAACAGGCCGGTGTGTGAGGTCGAGGAAGAGATCCTCGAGGCTTTTCGCGCCATGCGCGGCCTGCAAATCGGCCAGCGCACCCGCCGCGACCACGGCACCCCGGTCTATCACGACGACGTACGAGCAAAGGCGCGCGACCTGATCCAGCAGATGCGACGAGAACAGCACCGTCGTCCCCTGCCGGGCGACGTCCTGAAGCAGGTCGTAGAACAGATGCGTTGATTCGACGTCGAGCCCGTTGGTGGGCTCGTCGAGGATCAAGAGCTTCGGGTGGTGCAGCAGTGCGAGCAGAAGACCGAGCTTCTTTTTCATGCCGCGTGAGTACTCGTCGGCAAAGTTGTCGATCTCCGAGGTCAACCGCAGGCGATCGGTCAATGGTTGGATTTCTGTCATCGTCGTTTCGACGTCGAGCCCATGCATCGCCGCGCTCAGTTGGAGAGTCTCGCTGGCTGAAAGATACGAGTAGAAGACGGGCTCGTCCGGCAGAAAACCGATCCGGCGTTTGAGTTCGACGCGATCATCGAAGGCGTCCAAGCCGTCTACCGCGAGCCTTCCCGAGGTCGCCTTCATGATACCCATCAGCAGACGAAACAGGGTCGTCTTTCCTGCTCCGTTGGGGCCAAGGAGGCCGCAGATCTGCCCACGCGTGATGTGGAAGGTGACATCGACCAATGCCTGCTTGTCGCCGAACGTCTTCCTGACATTCTCGACTGCGACAATGTTCGACGATGAGCGTGTGTTTGCAGACATCTCGTTCACAATGGCTCCCCGCCGCTGCCGCCTTTTGCATCGAAGTGTCGCTGGGACGGAGATATTGCTGGAAACGTCGCGTCGAACCAAGCGAGGAACCGGGTGCAGGCGTGCCGGACGGCCGCTGATGCGGTGGACCAACCACTTTCACGCGAGCACGGTTTCGCAGGACTACCCACAGCACCTGGTGAAGCAGCGCATGAGCGCCGGCAAATCCGCTCGGCTCCTACGAAGATCCAACCTACAGTTTTCTTGCCCATGCCGGCGTCGAACGAGTGAACGGTCTTGCCGCAACCCATCACAGCGCCAGGTTCGTGTCTGGATCTGCCGCATCATCGGTTCCGTTGCCCGGGTTGGGAACGCTTCTGCGGTCCGATGGGCGCCGTAACGTTTATCGCCATCCGAACGCTGAGCCCTGAAGCTGCTTGCCGGCGCGTGCTGAATGAACCGGCTATCAACGGTACGCGAACTGCCGCCTGTCACGTCCTGACACGCACGTGACGGAACGTCCCTGAGACCTGGGCGATCACCGCGCGCCGAATCGGTTGTCAATGGCTCGCACGATTTGCGGCTCCAGGTCGACGGAGCCCTGATCTCGGGGGCGCGGTTGAAGAGCTGAACGGCACCAACGCCCTCCGGCCGGGCACAGGCTCGCGGGGCCTGATGCCCCCGCGCTGGTCGCGGCCTGCGGGATCACGTCGCATGGAGGCAAACAAACCGCCGGCTCCGATCCTCGACGGATTCCGTCCGATGCCCATAATGCACATCGCAATCTGATCGTCGCACGGCGAGCAGGGACAGAAACTCATGGCCCGTCGAATCTCCCGCATCGGATCGGGACATGCTTCCGCCCGGATGACACTTGTTCTTGCAGGCTGCGCGTCGCAGACAGCCGAGGTGCAGAACACCCAACCGATGCCCGCCGCCGGGTTCCGTCCGGCGGGGCCGAGATCGCCGCCGCCGCCGCAGCAGCAGCAGCAGCAGCAGCAACAACAACAACAACCCGCCGCGTTGCCCCCGCTGCGGCTGGTGATGCAGCCGCGGCGCATCGGCAACACGACAGAGGTCGGATACGTCTACGCCGATCCCGTGGTCTGCCACCGCATTTTCTCCGGCGGTCCCGACGATTTCGTGCGGTTCCGGCAGCCCACGTTCCAGCAGCACCGAGCCGAGCAGTACACCGCCACAGCCGCAATGCAGCAGGCTTCAGAATTCGACTGGGGCTTGGAACCAGGTATCTGGTTCGGGGAAGCGGCCGTGGTTGCGCACGACCACGATCACGACGGCCCGCACCATTGACGGGCGGGCAACCCGCAGCAGACTCCCTGACACCCAGCCGTTGGATAACGTGATGTTGCGTCCCGAGTGGTTGACCAAGCTCGCCGGCCGCATCGATCTCCTGACGCCGGATGAGATGGCGCAGGCGGACGCTGCTGCGCCGCGCCTCGGCGTTCCCGGATCCGTGTTAATGGCACATGCAGGCCGCGCCGTCGCCCGGGCGGTGCGGGCGCGGCTCCGGCCTTGTCGGACGCTGGTGTTGTGTGGGCCCGGCAACAACGGCGGCGATGGCTACGTTGCTGCACGGCTGCTCGCCGAGGAAGGCTGGCCGGTCGCCGTTGCCGCACTGGCACCGCCGCAAGCTGGCTCCGACGCGGCCGAGGCGGCACGGGGCTGGCACGGATCTATCGTGCCCTTCGCCGCGGTCGAGGCCGCTCGTGCCGCACTGGTCATCGACGCCGTGTTCGGTGCGGGCCTGTCGCGGGATATCTCAGCGGATGTCGCGGACACGCTGCGTGCTGCGCGGCAGCTCGTCGCGGTCGATGTGCCGAGCGGTGTGGACGGCGCGACCGGCGCTGTGCGCGGCTATGCGCCGCAAGCGGCGCTGACGGTGACTTTCTTTCGGCTCAAGCCAGGGCACCTGTTGCTGCCCGGATCGACGCTGTGCGGCGAACTGCTGCTGGCGGACATCGGCATGCCGGCCGGCGTGATGCCTGATGTGCGGACATTCCTGAACGCGCCGACGCTCTGGCAGGTGCCCACGCCATCGCCCGAGGGGCACAAATATTCGCGCGGCCATGTCACCGTGCTGGGCGGTGCGACCATGACCGGCGCTGCGCGGCTCGCCGCAGACGCGGCACGTCGTGCCGGCGCGGGCATGGTCACCATTGCGGCCCAGGGAAATGCTCCGGTCTATCGCGCCGGATCGCCGGGCCTGATCGTTTCCGAAGCACCGCTGCCGGAGCTGCTCGCCGACCCGCGCCGTCACGTGTGGGTTTGCGGGCCTGGACTCGGCGTGGACGCGGCAAAGACAGCTCTACCGGTGCTGCTGGCTGGCGGTCGCAGCGTGGTTGTGGACGCCGACGCGCTGACTGCCTGCGCCGGCAATCCCGACGTTCTGCGCGGCGCCGCAGTGCTGACCCCGCATGCCGGCGAATTTGCCCGCGTGTTCGGCAGCATCGGCGATGATCGCCTCGCCGCCGCCCGCACCGCGGCGGCGCGTACCGGCGCTGTCGTCCTGCTGAAGGGCAGCGACACGATCATCGCGGCACCCGACGGTCGCGCCGCGATCAACGCCTCGGCGCCACCCTGGCTCGCCACCGCCGGCGCCGGTGACGTGCTCGCGGGCATCATCGCCGGCCTGCTGGCACAAGGCATGCCGTGCTGGGAAGCCGCGGCGGCAGCCGCCTTCCTGCACGGCCGTGCTGCCGACGCCGCCGGCATCGGTATGATCGCGGAAGATCTGTTGGTGACGCTGCCGCGCGTCCTCATCTAGGACGCGGCTCACCCGCCTTTTTTGCGAGGTGACGACCACGGCGACCACGATATGATCGTGGCCGGTCAAGGAGCCACTTTATGAGCGACGCTGCCGCCACCGGCCTGCTGGATCGCGCGATTCGCCGCATCACCACCGCCTGGCGCGACATGGCGGCGTCCGTCGCCGGTGAGCAGGATGAAAGTCTCGAAGCGCAGATGCATGCCTGCCTGAACGGGCGTGGCGGCGAGGTCTCGGCACGCAACCGCGCGGCGAAGCTGGCCGATACATACCAGTCACTGGACGACGCGGGCCGACGGCAGTTCCTGCAGACACTCGCAAGTTTTGACTCGGATCCGGACGCGGTCGCCGATGCGTACACGGCCGTGCAAAAGGCCGTGGATCCGGCGGAGCGCGCGACGGCGAAGGCCGCGCTGCGGCGAGCCCTGGAGCCGCCGCGACTGAAGCTGCTGATGCAGTTCACCACGCTGCCGGAGGGACCAAAATTCCTGGTCGATCTGCGCGGGTTCCTCCTGAAGACGCGCCATCAGGACAAGCTGTTGGCGGCGCTGGAGGCGGACCTGCGCGGATTGCTTGCGGCTTGGTTCGATATCGGCTTCCTGGAGCTGGCGCGCATCGATTGGAGTTCGCCCGCGGCACTGCTGGAGAAGCTGGTGCAATACGAGGCGGTCCACGAGATCCGCTCCTGGCGCGACATGAAGAACCGTCTCGACTCCGATCGTCGCTGCTACGCGTTCTTCCATCCACGCATGCCGGGAGAGCCGCTGATCTTCGTCGAAGTAGCCCTGGTGAAAGGTCTGGCGGGCAGCGTGCAGAATCTCCTGGATGAGAAGGCGCCCGTGCAGGACCCGCGCAAGGCCGACACCGCAATCTTCTACTCCATCAGCAACTGCCAGCAGGGGCTCTCCGGGATCAGCTTTGGCAATTTCCTGATTAAGCGTGTGGTCGAGCTGCTGACCACAGAGTTCCGCAATCTTCGTACATTCGCCACGCTCTCTCCATTGCCGGGCTTCCGCAAATGGCTGGATGAGACGCTGGCAGCAAACCCACCCGGGCTGCTGTCGGATGAGGAGGCGACCAGCCTGATCTCAGCGATGCCGGCACCGACAGGAGCGCGGGCTTTGGCTGGGATCCTGGCAAAGCGAGGCTGGTGGCGCGAAGTTGGATTGCACAAGACCGCGGAGCCGGTACTGGTGCGACTGGCAGCACGTTACCTGCTGGTCGAGTCAGCGGGTCACAATCCGAAACGCGCGCGCGATCCGGTAGCCCATTTTCATTTGTCGAACGGCGCGCGGATCGAGCGCCTGACCATGCTCGGGGACGTGTCAGAGAAAGGCGCGAAAGAGAGTGCCACTCTGATGGTCAACTATCTGTATGACCCGGCGAAGATCGAGGACTGGCATGAGGATTACGCCGGCGAGGGGAAACGCAACGCCTCCACGGCAGTGCGCAAGCTGGCGCGCGGATGGGGCTGAGCGGCCGTGGCTGCGCCATCTGTCGTGGCGAGCCGCACAGTGGTCAAGCCGTCCGCGGAAGACGATCGCCCCGCGGACCTGCTTGTGGTATAGGACCGCGACCTGGCCGGGTTAGCACAGCGGCAGTGCAGCGGTTTTGTAAACCGAAGGTCGGGGGTTCAAATCCCTCACCCGGCACCAGGGACATCGTAGAACGCCCGGCCGCGCGGCGCAGTTCGTCGATCGCGAGAGGCTTCCCCAGTCATTTGGCCCGTTGGAACCGTCGGCGTTGGCATAAGTGCGGGCTGCGCTGGACGCCACATCATCGAGGCCAGTGACGTCGTTCAACGCATCGCAAGCCAGCGCGCGCACGTCAGGCGAGTAGAAATCCTTGAGCTCAGGACAGGGCGTCTGCCCTTGATGCGCGGATAGGTGCCGACACGCGGCCCCGACCACGCGCAGGGCCGGTATCCAGCCGGTTTGGTGCTAGGTGCCCCTGTAGGTCAAGGCGATGGTCTCTGCGCCCTCGTCGTTCTCGTCGTGTTAGGCCTCGCACAGAACACTGGGAGAGATATATTTTTCCGCACCGACGCGCGCCGCGAGATCGAGCGCTGCAAGTCCCTTTGACAAATTCCGCCCGGCGGAAATTGTCTCCAGCGCGAGACCCGCCGCAAATGCCAACAGCATCAGTCCTGCTGCCGTCCCTGCATTGCTAGGTGGCATGCAACGCGGCCACCGCTGGCGGTCCGTCTTCGGCGGTGCAGACGCTGTCGTCGTTGTAGCGAGCATTTCACAATCTCTCCGTTACGGATGAAGAAGTCAGCCATGCCGCGGGTCGTTGGGCCGGTTCATTGACGATGACACGACCTTTCCAGCCAGGATCACGCTCGCCGAGCTGATTTAGAACGATGGCTTGGGTGTCGGGACTGCGAAGGACTGACATGGCAGTGGCGCAGATGCCATTCTCTCTACCGATGACGCGCCGTCAGCGGACGTCCCTCCAGCTCGGAGAGCTTCAGCCCGGCCTCATCCATAGCCTTCACAAACTGGTTGGCGATGTCCTATTCGTTGTGGTCGCGGTTGGCGAAGCACAACCCGCGCCGATGGGTGACCAGCGGGCTGGTTAATGTGTTGCTGATCCCGCGCGACTGCGATGCGCCCGACCGCCCTGAACAATGCACCCGACCGATTTTAGGGTTGTGTTGCGCGCAGATGGAGCGGCATGCGGGCAGCGGGCAAGCGGTTCTCGCAGCATTAGACTCGGCGCGGCGACTGTTATTGATGGAGCTTAAAGTTGCCGGCCCTCGAGAAGTAAGGTTTGGACGACGGAGCTGTCCGGTTGGGTATGACACCGCTGTGGTGGTGGCGAACGGTTTCTCCCTTCCGCCACGGAGGTGGTGGGACCCTGTTGCTTGGCAGGCAAGGCTTGCGCCGTCACGCCACGTCAGGCAGATGGCGGCCGGCCGCAACGCGCGCGCAGCTCACGCCGTTAGAGTTGGCGGCTGATCACTGTTTGGTTGCAGGTTCGACTGCTGCAAGGCGCGCCAATGATACCAACTACTGAGAGGGAGGTCCGGTCAGTAGATAGGCGCTCGCCTTACGTTGGGGCAGCGCAGGGCGCCAGGAAACCACAAGGCTGACAGGCAAGGGGTTTGCGCACATGCCCAGCACGCACGGATGGCCCGATCCCGCCAACCCCGGGTTTCCGACGAACTGGACCCGCGACGGGCCGCACCTGCTTCAGAAGGGACCTCATCGTGTCTGGGTATGGTGGATGCACATAGGGCAGACCTTTCTGATGCCTGCCCCACGTGACCCGGCATGGGGCGTGGCCGGGATCCTTCATCCCTCGGTCGCGGCGCAGGAATGGACGTATCTCGGGCCGGCGCTGGCACCGGATGGAAGGCCAGTCCGGTAAGACCAGAACGGTCAGCGCCGCAGCGAGGGATCATGCCCCATCGGAGGCCGACGGACTGTTTGTCGAGGGGCAGCAAGCAAAGCCGGCCACCATCAACTGAATTGCGATGCCTTCGGACGTCTAACACGATCCCTAGCCGCCACGAGTCTCTGCGTGCAGCTCACACAGAGCAGGCATCATTGTTTGGGCGGCCAATCGGCAGCGTCTGGCGGCGGACGCCTTTGAACGCAACCGCCAGCCCAAGTGCACCGCGCGACCCTGGGTGAGATTGGCATCGACCGGCGGGCCAGCAGCCCGCTCGTGCCGCCCCAGTGCCCAGCCGCGCAGATGGGCTCGTCGTTCTGCGCAACGTCATGCACCATCACGCACGAGCACGCGTTTCGAAAAGGACGCCGTCCCGCATGGCCCTGATCGGGTGGCGGGGGGCGATGCACGGACGCAACAATGCGAGGAATCGCGGGCGCAACAACGCTCCCGATCGACCGGGCTACAGCGCCGGCCCGAGCGTCCGTGGTGACGCCCGGCGGGTGTTGCGTGCCGATCTGTCCCGACTGCATCCCCTCGCCGTTCGTGCCACGCATGCTGCCGTCGACGCGCCGGCGGGCACACACCACGAAGGTATCGATCCTCCCGCGAAGGCCGGCGAGCCGGTGCGCACCACCACGCCCCGCGTGGTCATCCGCGTCAGACGTCGCAGCCCGGGCATGCTGCCGATTGTCCTGCAGCATGCCGGATTCCTCAGTGCGCTCGGGCATCAGGTTCGCTCGTGCCGGCGGGTGCAGGGGGCAAGCGTGTGGTTCGGGCTCTCGAGGAACTCAGAGCGTCGGCGGCGGCATCACGTCACGTACCGCATGGATTTGTTTCTCGGCATGATCGTCAACGGTCGTCACGGTGACCCGGCGCCGGACCTGGGGCCGGCGCAGCCGGATGCTGGCGGCCGATCGCGAAATCCCGCCGATCTGGCACTCTGCAGCGTCCGGTTGCCGCGGTTGACGCCGGCGAATTGCGCGCCGCCCCCGGCCTTTCTCGCCCCTGGAAACCATGCTAAGCGCGCGAAAGCTTCGTCCGGCGCGGGTTCGGGTCCTGCCCGGCGGCCAGGCCATGTTCGGACGAAATCGCAATGCGGGGACCCCGAGCCAGGAGACCAGGAGCCGATGAGTGAAATTGGTGACAAGGTAAAAAAGATCGTCGTGGAACACCTCGGCGTCGAAGAATCGAAGGTGACACCCGAGGCCTCGTTCATCGATGATCTGGGCGCCGACAGCCTGGACACCGTTGAACTCGTGATGGCCTTCGAGGAGGCGTTCGGCGTCGAAATCCCGGAAGACGCCGCAGAGAAGATCAGCACCGTCAAGGACGCCATCGACTACATCGAAAAGCAGAAGGCCGCCTGATCGAGCCAACCGCGGGAGGAACGCCGACAGTGCGGCGCGTTGTCGTGACGGGTATGGGCATCGCCTGTCCCCTGGGGATCGGGGTCGAGCATGTGTGGCGGCGCCTGATCAATTCTGAATCGGGCATCACCGCCATTCAGGCGTTCGACACCAAGGACCTGCCCTGCAAGGTTGCGGGCCAGGTGCCGGTCGGGGTGAAGGCGGACGGCAATCTCGATATCAGCGAATGGGTGCCGGTGAAGGACCAGAAAAAGATGGACCGCTTCATCCATCTCGCCATGGTCGCTGGCACCGAGGCGGTCGAGGACGCTGGCTGGAAGCCCGACTCGGAAGCAGACCGCGACGCGACCGGCGTGATGATCGGTTCCGGTATCGGCGGGTTGCAGACGATCTACGAAGCGTCGGTCACGGTGCACGAAGGTCGCGCGCGACGGTTGTCGCCGTTCTTCATTCCCTCGGCGCTGATCAATCTCGGTTCGGGCCACATCTCCATCAAATATGGTTTCAAGGGGCCCAATCATTCGGTCGTCACGGCCTGCGCCACCGGCGTGCACGCGATCGGCGACGCGGCACGGCTCATCATGCTGGGCGATGCGGACGTGATGGTGGCGGGCGGCTCCGAGGCGTCGGTCTGCGAGCTCGGTGTCGCGGGCTTCTGCGCGTCGCGCGCTTTGTCCACCGGGTTCAATGACCGCCCGCCGGAAGCATCGCGGCCATGGGACAAGGACCGCGACGGCTTCGTTATGGGCGAAGGCTCAGGTGTCGTGGTTTTGGAGGAATTGGAGCATGCCAGGCGGCGCGGCGCGAAAATCTATGCTGAGGTGGGAGGCTACGGCATGTCCGGCGACGCCTACCACATCACCGCACCGGCCGAGGGCCACGAAGGCGCCTACCGGTCGATGAAGAACGCGCTGAAAAACGGTCGGATCGATCGGTCA
>JASHQG010000786.1 GCA_030037665.1 Acetobacteraceae bacterium | reverse complement strand
GAATTTGAATCGCTCACCGCCAGCCTGGTCCGCACCGCCCAGGCCATTGAGGGGCGGGGGGAATGATGCGTCGCACCTCATGTCGGCGCCTGTCCCGTGGCGAGACTCTTACCGGATACCCGCCATGCGAGCCGGTCGAACATCAGATAGATCACGGGCGTCGTGAACAGGGTCAGGACCTGGCTGACGATGAGTCCGCCGACGATGGTAAGACCGAGCGGGCGGCGCAGTTCGGAGCCCGTTCCGGAGCCGAGCATCAGAGGGAGCGCGGCGAGCAGCGCCGCCATCGTCGTCATCAAGATCGGGCGGAAGCGCAGCAGGCATGCCTGATGGATCGCCTCGACCGGCGACTTGCCCTCCTCGCGCTCGGCCTGCAGGGCAAAGTCCACCATCATGATGGCGTTCTTTTTCACGATGCCGATCAGCAGGATGATGCCAATGATCGAAATGACATTGATGTCGTTGCCCGTGATCAGCAGCGCGACCAGTGCGCCGGCACCGGCCGACGGCAATGTGGACAGGATCGTGATCGGATGAATGAAGCTCTCGTACAGCACCCCCAGCACGATGTAGACGGTGACGATCGCGGCCAGCACCAGGAACAGCTCGTTCGTCAACGACGCCTCCAGCGCCGCGGCGGCACCCTGGAATGCGATGAGGAAACTTCCAGGGAGTTGAATATCCGCGGCTGCCTGGCGGATCGCGGTCACTGCGGCGCCGAGCGACGAACCCGGCGCGGTGTCGAACGAGATCGTCGTCGCGGGAAACTGCCCCAGATGGCTGATCTGCAACGGTCCGGGCTTTTGCTCAACCTTCACCACCGCCGACAGCGGTACCTGCCCGGTCGTTGACGCCGACGACGGCAGATAGATGGCCGAGAGACCTTTCAGCGACGTTTGCAGTGACGGGTCGGCCTCCAGGATGACGCGGTACTGGTTCGACTGTGTATAGATGGTGTTGATGATGCGCTGACCGAACATGTCGTAGAGCGCGTTATCCACGGTCGCAGGCGTGATGCCATAGCGCGCCGCCGACTCGCGGTCGATCACGAGTACCATGTCCAGCGCCTGGTTCTCCATGTCGCTGGCAACGTTCGTCAGGTCCGGCGACTTGCGCATCTGCGCCAGCAGCTTCGGCACCCATTCGTTCAAGTCAGCCAGATATGGGTTTTCCAGCACGAACTGGTACTGCGTCCGGCTGACTGCGGCATCCAGCGTCAGATCCTGCACCGGCTGCAAGTAGAGGGTCACACCAGGGACGTTCGCGGTTTCCTGCTGCAGGCGTCGTGCGATTTCGGTGGCGTTCAGCGTGCGGTTGTCGCGCGGCTTCAGGTTGATCAGAAACCGGCCGGTGTTCAGCGTCATGTTCGTGCCATCGACGCCGATGAAAGAGCTCAGGCTGACGACATTCGGGTCTTTCAGAATGGCGTCCGCGAGCGCCTCCTGACGCCGTGCCATCGCGCTGAAGGACGTCGTCTGCGACGCGACGGAAATCCCTTGCAGAATGCCCGTGTCCTGCACCGGGAAGAAGCCCTTCGGCACGACCACGTAGAGCCATATGGTAACGGCCAGCGTGATCAGCGCGACGAGCAGGGTCAGTGGCTGATGGCGCAGTACGACGTGGAGCGCCCGGTCGTAGTGATGGATCACCCAATTGAAGCCGCGCTCCGCTGCCAGGTCGAAGCGGCTGCGCTGCGAATCCGGACGGTGCTTCACCAGCCGGGCGCACATCATCGGCACCAGCGTCAGCGACACGATGGCGGAGATGACAATGGTGATCGAGAGGGTGATGGCGAATTCATGGAACAAGCGGCCGACCACGTCGCCCATGAACAGGAGCGGGATCAGCACCGCGATCAGCGACACGGTCAGGCTGATAATAGTGAAGCCGATCTGTTCGCTGCCTTTCAGCGCCGCGGTCATCGGCGGGTCGCCCGCCTCGACGTAGCGGGCGATATTCTCGATCATGACGATGGCGTCATCGACCACGAAACCTGTCGCGATGGTCAGCGACATCAGCGACAGATTGTCCAGGCTGAAGCCAAGCAGATACATCAGTGCCAGCGTGCCAATCAGCGACAGCGGTACCGACAGGCTGGGAATCACGGTCGCCGGCAGGTTGCGCAGGAACAGGAAGATCACCAGCACCACCAGCACGACGGCGAGGCCGAGCTCGAACTCCACGTCGGCGACCGAGGCGCGGATGGTGGTGGTGCGGTCGGTCAATACGGCGACATTGATGGCGGCAGGCAGCGCCGCCGTGAGCTGTGGCAGCAAAGCCTTGATGTTGTCTACCACCTGGATGACGTTGGCGCCGGGTTGGCGTTGAATGTTCAGGATCACGGCGGGCGTGCGGTTGGCCCAGGCAGCGAGCTGGGTATTCTCCGGCGCGCTGACGACCGTCGCGACATCTTTCAGTCGTACCGGCGATCCGTTACGGTAGGCGATCACCACGTTGAGGTACTGGTTGGCCTCAGTGATCTGGTCGTTGGCATTGATGGCCGAGGCCTGCGCCGGTCCGTTGAAGGTTCCCTTCGGAAGATTGG
Organism: Acetobacteraceae bacterium; assembly: GCA_030037665.1. Taxonomy (GTDB): domain Bacteria; phylum Pseudomonadota; class Alphaproteobacteria; order Acetobacterales; family Acetobacteraceae; genus JASHVB01. The sequence continues at coordinate 1,300 of JASHQG010000786.1, read as the reverse complement.
TGCTGGCATTGCCGAGCGTGGTGCGCAGGTCGTCGATATTCAGGCCGACACCTGCCAGCGCCTGCGGGTTCAGCTGCACGCGTACCGCCGGTACCTGGCCGCCACTGATGCTGACCAGGCCAACCCCCGGCTGCTGCGAAATCTTCTGCGCCAGCCTTGTGTTGGCCACGTCTTCCACCTGCGTCAGCGGCAGCGTCTTCGACGTCAATGCAAGCGTCAGGATCGGCGCATCGGCAGGGTTGACCTTGGCATAGATCGGGGGCGCCGGCAGGTCGGACGGCAGCAGGTTCCCCGCCGCGTTGATCGCCGCCTGCACTTCCTGTTCGGCGATATCGAGGCTCAGATCCAGGCTGAACTGCAGCGTGATCACCGACGCTCCGGCGGAGCTGGTCGAGAACATCTGGTTCAGGCCCGGCATCTGGCCGAACTGCACTTCGAGCGGTGAGGTGACGGACGACGTCATCACCTCGGGACTCGCGCCGGGATAGAAGGTCTGCACCTCGATTGTGGGGTAATCGACTTCCGGCAGGGCGGAGACCGGGAGGAACCGATAGGCGACGGCCCCGACCATGACGATGGCGGCCATCAGCAGTGTGGTGGCGACCGGACGCAGGATGAACGGGCGCGAGGGGCTCATTCAGGTGCACGCCCCGCCAGGTTCAGTCATTTCGGACCCTGTGCAGCGGGCTGGCTCGGGCTTTGTGCAGCGGGTTGGCTCGGGCTTTGTGCAGCGGGCTGGTTCGGGCTCTGCGCGGTAGGCCGGGCCGTCGCGCGGCGCCCATGTGCGGTCCTGACGGGCCGCGTGCCGGCACCGCTGCCCGCTGTCTGGTTCTGGTTTGGCGCCGGCATCGTCACCTTCACGCCCGCCGCCAAACGGTCGGTGCCGTCGGTCACCACGCGCTGGCCAGGTTGCAGACCCGACAGTACCTCCTCGTAGCCATTGTCGGTCGGACCAAGCTTGACTGGCTGCGCCGACACCGTGCTGTTGGCGCCAATGACCCAGACAAACGTGCCTGGCGCACCATGCTGCACGGCCGGCACCGGCACCCGCACGACATCCTTCAGTGTTTTCACCAGCAGGCGGGCGTTGACGAACTCGTTCGGGTAAAGCCTCTCGTCGGGATTGTCGAACATTGCGCGCATACTCAGCGTGCCGGTCGTCGTGTCGATCTGGTTGTTGAGCGTTGCGAGCGTCCCTGTGGCGAGCAGATTGACATTGGCCTGGTCATAGGCGGCAACGCTCAGTGGCGGGTCGGATCGCATCTGTTTGACGATCTCCGGCACGTCCTGCTGCGGCACG
>JASHQG010000785.1 GCA_030037665.1 Acetobacteraceae bacterium | reverse complement strand
TAATTCCGATTCCGAGGTGAGGAACGAGCCATGAAGCTGAGCACCCACATCGGTGTGGTGTGGTTTGTCGCTGTGGTCGGTGTCGCTCTGCAGAACCCCTCACATGCGGCGGACTCCTACACCCCGGGGAAATCCGACCAGGCGGCGCTCGGAGCGCTTGCCGGGACCGCGGTCCCGACCTCGGAACTGGGACGGTTCCGCGGCGAAGGCGGGGTCAGTGTCGCGGTCGATGCCGGCGCGGTGACCGGCAACTCCTGCGGCGTATGCACGACGGGAACAAATACCATCAGTGGCAGTGCGATCAGTAACAACACCGGCTTTACAACGGTATTTCAGAACTCGGGCAACAATTCTCTTTTCCAAAGCAGCACAAGCATATATATTTCCGTACACTAACGATCGCTCGAGGGGGGAGAGGATGGTGTTCAGCCTGTTTCGCAGGGGACGCATCCTGGCTGCTGTCGCCGCCTGCTCGCTCGCCACGCTGGTCCCGGTCGCCCCATCGAACGCTGCCGAGATCTTCCTCAATGGTCTGGCATTGGGGAGCGGCAATGTCGGTGTTCATGTGCAGAGCTGGCGGGCGCAGAAATTCGAGTCGACCATTCATCAGCAATACGATTTCTCTTGCGGCTCTGCGGCTTTGGCGACGCTTTTGAACTACAGCTACAAAATACCCGCGACGGAGCAAGAAGTATTTAAAGGAATGTTCGGCCATGGCGATCAGAAGCAGATTGAGGAACATGGCTTTTCTCTGCTCGATATGAAGCTCTATCTTGCGTCGCGTGATCTTCCCTCTGCCGGCTATAAAGCCCCGTTATCGAAGATTGCCGGGGTTGGTGTTCCAGGTATCGTGCTGGTCAACGAACGAGGCTACCGGCATTTTGTGGTACTGAGGGGCATCCAGAACGGATGGGTCCTGCTGTCGGATCCGTCGGTAGGGATGCGAACCGAGCAGGTTGCCGCCTTCGAAAAGGAATGGTCCGGAATCTTCTTTGTTATACTCAAAGGTGTCGACGTAGCAAAGGCGGGCTACAACAGCCGACAGGACTGGAAAACCGCGCCACCACCTCCGATTGGCCTGGCGAGATTTGCTGTCGATCTCGCAACACTCGAGCAGCAAATGGGCATTCCCAATAATTTCCGCTTCTAGGAGCTCAGCACATGACGACGTCATCGCTGTGGCGCTCTGTGGCTTCTGCTGCGATCATGTCCGTGCTGGCTGCCCTTTCTGCGTGTGCTACGCCCGGCGGCGGGAAAGAGGTGGCCTCAGCGAACACCGTGGTGGCACTGAGTGATACCCAGCTCGGAAGGATCCGCGGTGGGTTTGACATGTCTCCGAACCTGAGCATCGATTTTGGTTTCCAGCAGACCACATCCGTCAACAACCAGCAGGTCTCACAAATTCTGGTTCCTGATATGACTATCGCACCATGGCATAATGGTGCCGGGAATCAGACAGGCGGTGCGCCAAATCCCATTTACACCGTCGTTCCGGGCCTGACCGGCCAGAACGGCACACCATCGAGCCAGGCTATTGTTCCCGCCGTTGTCACGAACAATGGTGGTGTTGGAATTTCCTCCAAGCCATCGGTGACTCCGGCTTCGGTGGTGATACCCCAGGTGGTGACCGGTGGCGGGAGTGGCGGAGGCCTCGTGTCGAATGTCCAGTCTCAGGTGTCCGTGGCCCAGGACCAGGGCATCACGAACATCATGACACAACTCGGAGGCGGCGGTCTGACCAGCATAATCCAGAGTAACGCTAACAATGCATTGGTGCAGCAGGCCACGACCATTCACCTGTCGATTTCGGGCCTGATGCCATTGCTTTCGTCACAGAGTTCGAATTTTGCCCTGAACACGGCACTGGCGTTGGGAGCGGCACTACATCACTGAGTGTGGCCAAGCCGAATGATGTGCGAAACGATGGACGAGAAGCAGAATCGTCGCCTACAGCCAGACGCCGGGTTCCACGATCAGGCAATGTCCAAGCGCCCTCTATCCGCCGACACCGGTCACGTCCGCTGAGCTCCGTCGTTCGAGATGCCCTTATCGCGGTGGAACGGCACTGCCGGGTCCGCCAGCCGGTACGGACAATCTCGCTGAGAGTCCGACTTGGATCCCGCACGACTGGGCCCGAAGGCGTCGAATACCCGGCTCGTCCGGCCGGCGGTTCACACGAGGGTAAACCGCGCATGGCAGCTTTTGCAGCCGCTCTTCGTCCCTGCCACCTCCATTGGAGGTCAGTCTCCGATGTGGTTCCAATCTCGGAGATGGAAAAGAGCGCACAGGATTGGCCGGATCCGCCATCACCTGCGGCCCCGGACAACCGTCAATTTCGGGGATCAAGCCCGCCGGTCGCACCAATTTTGCGGCTGACGCCGTCAAAGGTTATGCACCAAGAGCAGCCGGTCACGGCTACCACATCGGCTGGCGGGCCCGATTGGCAACTCTTCGGCCTCACGGCCCAAAGTGGACCGACACACCCGAGCTACCATTCTGCAGAGTCAAAGCAGCCGACGGGCCCAGCTCATCCCAGAGGTGAACCTTTGGTTGGTTGGCGTCGGTATTAGGCATCGCCACGATCGCCGGCGATGCTCCTGCATTCTCGTGCGCCATTTCGTCGGCAGTGAGAGGCGTCACGTTAGCAAGCAAGACACCCGCTGGATCCTTCTCGTTCCAGCCGTTGGCCCAAGCCAAGTGAGGGCACACGGTCATCACGAAGACCGCAATGAAGCCGATCCGTCGCAGGTCGTGCGATTTTACGGGAGCGTCCCTTACGCCGCAGGCATTACGCCGGCCTGACATTCGCCCATCCGACGACACACCGGGCAAGGCTGGCTTGCACGGACGGTCACGGCGATTCCCAGTTCGGGCCTCATGGAACATCACAGTTCGTCCCGGTTCCTTTGTGTCTTGACGCTTGTTCACGTCTTATGTGCCGGTTCAGAGCCTTCCAACCGATCCACCATCATTCCGTGTCTGCGCATCATTCGGTAGAGCGTGATGCGAGAGACGCCGAGGCGACGAGCCGCATGTGTTATATTATTAGCGCATTCTTTAAGCGTGTCGGCCAGGATTTGCATTTCGGCTGAAGAGCCCGGGCGCGGACGCGCGAATAGCGGCGGACGGGCGTCTGCGCGCGCTGGCACGTCCGGCGGCAGATGGGGCTCAAGGGCGAGGTCTTCCGGCATGACCAGAGGTGTATTGCCCATCACAACCGCCCGTCGGATCGCCGCGATCATCTCCCGCACGTTGCCTCGCCAGGGATGGGATCGCAGGGCTGCGAGCGCCTGTGGATGAAAGCCGCTCACCTCGCGGCCGAACTCTGGGGAGATGCGGCGGAGAAAGAACACCGCGAGCAGCTCGATGTCGGATCCGCGCTCTCTCAATGGCGGCATTCTCATGTTCAGGACATTGAGCCGATAGTACAAATCCTCGCGGAACCGTCCTTCCGCGATGGCTTTGGGCAAAGACACGTTTGTCGCGGACAGGACTCTGACGTTGACGCTGATGACCTGACTTCCTCCGAGTCTGACAATCTTGCCTTCAGACAGGAATCGAAGAAGATGGCCCTGAAGGTCAGGCGGGAGATCGCCGATTTCATCGAGAAACAGCGTGCCCCCGTTCGCTGCTTCAATCTGACCTATCTTTCGCGCAAAAGCCCCAGTGAATGCGCCCTTCTCATGCCCGAACAACTCAGAGGAAATAAGCGTCGCAGGTAGTGCGGCACAATTGACCGCGACAAACGGCCTTGAACTGCGTGAGGACCTCTCATGGATGGCGCATGCCGCGAGTTCCTTGCCGGTCCCGCTTTCACCGGTGATCAGGACGGCAGCATCCGTCTTGGCAAACCTGCGAATCAGTTCAAAGACATTGCTCATCGCGGGGCTCTCCCCCACCATGAACTGCCGCTCCGGATGCTGGCAGGGTGGACCGGAGGGCGCCTCGCATGCTTGCGCCCGCTGGAGCGCATAGACGTTGTCCGTCGGATCGAATCGTAACGGTGAACTGATCAGAGCTCTCATCGGTCGAAACCCTCACAGCGTTCCGGATCCGCGGGCCGTTCACCGCGCGTTGGTCTTCTAGCGGTATCGTGACGATGTTGCAAGTGCTACGTTGATGTAACAAAGTCAAAATTCCCCTGCGGATAAAGTGCCAAGTCAGCGCCTGGCCTTGGCAGCTCTCAGGTTACTTGCCGGGGGAGCAGCGGCCGTCGCGCTGATCATGAATGGTGCGGTGCGGAACCCGACGCGCAACTTCAGGTACCGGACTCGTTTGCCGGCGGTCCGCAGTGAAAATGCACCATGCGTCTCACCGGCTTGCTCTCGATCAAATCGGTCCGCCGCCGTTGGTGTTCAGGCGGTGATCGATTGAGGGCGGTCGTTGCCACGTAACCGCCATCCGCACCGGCGCGCGAAACCCAACGTGCACGTCCCGCGGTCCCACGCAGCGCCGCTGCTCGAGATCCCTGTTTTGCCGGATTTTGACGTCGATCACCGAAAATGCACGCGGCCCGACCCTGCGATGCTCACGTGCCGTTCCGGAGGATCACCCTGAACCAGTATGCTGCCGGAGCCTGATATATTTGCCACCACACCACGCATCGCCGACGCGCGTATTGAGCCGGCTCCTGATATGTCGGCAATCAGCCACGGTGCATCGACGGCGGATGCGTCAACCTCTCCCGAACCGCTGATCCGGATATGGACCGTTTCGGCTTTTCCTGCGGCCGTGATCGAACCGGATCCGCTCAGAGACAGACGCAACGGCCTTCCAGAGAGCCCCACAGCCCTTACCATGCCTGATCCGGCGACACTGACGGCATGCAACTGAGAGCTGCCGGCTTCTATTTGGATTGGGCCGCTGAGCGAGACAGGTTCCCGCAATCCAATAATCAATTCGTCATCCTTGATCTCGCTTGTCACAAGCGGAAGTATATTGCTCGGCCCCGTAATCCGAAGGAACGGAGCATTCGCGAGGGCGAAGGTCAGCTCTGCCGGAATGTCCAGTTCGATACCAGCGTAAGCGCGGGATTTCCGTTCCTCTGTCCTGATTTCGTTGTTGCCGACGACGACGCGCGGGTCTTCGCTGGTCGTGAAACTTCCTCCGGCGCCGTTCTCGATGACGATCGTCGTCTGCGCAGGGCTGCCACGCGTCCACACAAGCCCCATCAATATCGCGGCGGCCATCAGCATGCGCCGTGCTGCGTCCCGCGAGGGAGTGGCTGACCCGGCCGTGCCATCTGGGGATGATCGGTTGGGTGCGGGGTTTCGCTGTTGCTGCGCAGAGCAATGCAGATATCGGTGATCAGGTGGATCCCGACCCGAGGGGCGAACGGTCGACCCGTGGAGCGCCCTCAGAGGACGGATCATCGTCGGGCAAACCGCCTTCTTTCGGCCCATCAGGATACCTCCCCACTGGGCGGGCCTGTTACGCCCCGGACCGACGGCGTGAGTACTGCCGACGAGCGGCGCAGCAGCCCGACACGCTCGATCAGCCGGGACATCAGTGTCAAGCGCCGCCGATACCGCGTCACATCATCGTCGATGTCGTCCGTGCCAGGTCGTCCGGCAGGGGATGCGTGCATCGAGGGACAGTCCCTGACGGAAATGACGCTGCACGTCTGGGCCCGTACGATCGGGGGCGCCGGTGTGCGGATACACCGACGTTCTAACTTGTGCCGCGGCGGTGAGACGAAAGCGCAGTTCAGAAAGGCAGCCATGGCGGCGTTACAGTCCTTTCCGAGTCCAGTCGCGGGATAGCCTCAAGGGTTCGGTGTTGCCTCACAGATCGAAGCGAATCGGTACCTCGATAAGAATCTTAGCTGCGGGAGCATTGGGC